>JAIECF010000113.1 GCA_029068655.1 Muribaculaceae bacterium
GTCTTGGAATGCCTGGAATGGTCATCATGGGTGGAGCTGTCCTTGTTGAAGGAATTCTTGTTCTGATTCAGGGAGTTGTTGTACGTGTAGTAATAGTAATTCGCCGCTGCGGTACTCTGCGGAGTTACAACAGGAGATTCGGGTTCCGTTGCCTTGACGGAATCATCCCCATCGCCAGAGGTGTCGCCTTCGTCATCACTGCTGGGTTTCCGAGCAAAGTCGTCCAGGCTATGATCATGAGAGGAGTCGTCATCATCGTCATCGGAGCCACTACTCTTATCATCCTCGCCATAGCCCATGTTATGGTTTCTGGCCAGGTATGTGGGGGTTGTGCCCAGCTTCTTGTTCATGGTGTTCATCATCCATGGGGCAGCCTCTGTAGCCGCACCAGCGCTAGGGAGCATCGGCAGGATTGCATCCGCCACATCTTCACGCATCAAGGCACCGAGATATGCCGCACCGGTGACGATAGCTTCGCTTTCCGTCATGGGAGAGTAATCGGGCTCGAACTCGTCAAACTCATACGACTCCAGCTTCGGCTTCTTCAGCTCTTTGGCATCCTTTTTAGCGATGGCGTCTTTGAAATAGAGATTGTATGCACGATGAATCATCATGTCCAGTTCGCGCATCTGACCAAGAAGCTTCTTATAGATGGACTCCGGAAGATGCTTCTTATCGTGCTGAACTTTCTCAAGCTCATGACGGACTTTCCGCTCGAGTTCCTTAGCTGCTTTAGCGTCACCTTTTTCAGCCAATTCATGGAAGTAAGAACCGATGTATCCATACTTGGCATCATCTTTCGTTCCCCAGCCACCTTTGGTCAGATGGTGTTTGTGATTCAGACTGGTGAGGATCTTGGAGATGGCCGTCAGGCATGTCTGATAGCGAGCATTCTGCTGAGCCGCCGGCATCTTACGGAAGTCGTGGTGGTCGGACATATGACGGACACCAGTCGAGAGGAATACCGCAACTGTAACTTGCTGATCAGCAGGTGTATCCGTATAATCCGAATCGGCATGCATAAGCTTGATACCCCAGAGACCACGTCCGATCTCCATGATACTGGTGTAATCATGGAAGAGATCAATGATATCGGCAACCTTTTTGATCTCACTGCCTCTACCATATTTAAAATGCTCTCTGTAAGCCACTTCGCGGCTTACAGAGCTTTGCGTCTTAGATGCGCTGCTCTTAGGCCAGTAAGTGGACTTGTAACTGGGATCGTTATCGACCTGGCCGACTTTGACCTTGAACGTCTTAATTCGGCCTTTACTAGAAGCAATCTCTTCCTGCATCTTCTTGGGGTCCTTCAGAGCTTTCTGAGAGACGCCTTTGATGTTAAAGATCCCGATGCACTCGACTTCGTCCAGATAAATCTTAGATTTATCCTTCTTCTTAGAGCCTTTCTGCTTCTGAACCTCATAGAGGTCTTTGATTGCGAGGACCTTCTGACCCTTGGACTGATGATCCAGATTCCCTCTCTTACGGATGTTTTTCTGAGCGGTATCGATCAGGTCCTGGTGATGCATAGGATAATCTCCACTATCAGGATCCCGGTAGTAACCGACATCAGTGAGTTTAATGTTATCCAGGCTATAGATAATCTGAACCGGATGCCCAGTCTTGATATCAACGCCCGCACGGTAGTCGCCCTGAAGCTTACCGCGGGATACTTCCATGAACGGCTCCACAGACTCATCAATGATGCTCAGAGTCTGGAAGTACTGGGCAATCTCTTCAGCCTCAGTAATCAGAGGATTCTCTTCAAGAGTCTCAACTGACTCAGCGATGACATTGCCCTGATCATCAATGTAACCATCCAGCATCTCATACAGAGAGTAGATGCGGTTCTGGGTATCAGTAGCCGCTTGGCCGGATTGCTCCAGAACGGTATACTCCAGGATACTGATCATATTCTGAACTGCGATCACCTCATCCTCAGTGAGATACTGCTTAGCAGACTCATTCTGCATGAGAGCCGACTCGCGGAAGATCTGATAGTTTCTCGCCTGAGCGGACTGGATCATATGATCAATGTCCAACCCCTGCTCCAGAATACCAGTGATCGCACTGCACTTGACATCCGGAAAGTCTTTAGCACACTCGCAGAGAGTCTGATTTGTGTACCGAGCAGGGAGGTTTAAATCGTACATACCCTGGAAGTATTCACACACGGTGTTCATGGCAGACTCATTCATACTTGCAGCCGTGATTATGACGTCAGGGATTCTTGCCATTGACATATCGCCCCGCTTCGGCAGGGTCTTCCTTCCCTGAATACCACTCTTCTCATTGATGGAGTAGTAACGCTGAATGTATTCCTCATTCGATTCCATCTTCAGAGGAAGCTTCGCATCCGGTCCCAGGGTGTCTCGTGCAGCCTCAGAGTTATCCATACACATTTCGTAGATGGCAAAACAATGAGGGTGTTTGGCGCGGAACCCCTCCAGATACTGGATGGCTTCCTCGTACTTACTTGCATCCTTATCCTGCTTTTCGCAGTCATTCTTACACTCCTCCATCATAGCCATGACAGTGCCGTAAGCAGGAATTGGCAAACCCCATTTCTCCACAAACGTTTGGAATGTGGAAAGACCGATGGAAGATTTGATGATATATCCTAACTCCGAATAGTACTCCTGGGGATTACTCTCCAGAAGCGTGTGGACAGCCTCTGTGTATGCGGAGATCGCAGAGGGGGTACCCCGTGCTTTTGCATCGAGGTACAACGTTTTGATATCTTTCATAGCGTTGACAAACCTCATTTCTAAATGATCTAAATTATTACTTGGTGAGGAGGGATCGCGCAAGTGCCGAAGAATACAAGTAAAAAAGGTACAGCTTTAACCAAGGTCGACGAGATCAAATTGGATAAGATTGCTATCTTCTTCCGTAGAGCGGTTATGGTAGATGTCATGAAGATACTTACCATGCACAGCGGAATGTATCGTTCCTTTAAGTCGGTAAAGAATATCAACCGGCTGTTCACATCGTTAGACCTGACAAAGTACAAGAATCGACCTGAACTGGAATCCTACATCTGGTGGATTGGATTCTTCTCGAAACAATGGCTGGAAGGGGTCGTATG
>JAIECF010000114.1 GCA_029068655.1 Muribaculaceae bacterium
TATATATATCTTCGAATTGTTGTTGTTCCCGGCCTCTATCTTTGGATGGAATCTTACTGACGGAAACCCCGAGTTAAACCTCGTGTTCCCTTGTCTCTGCTGCGTCCGACCACCTCCCTAGAAGGCGCCGGCGCTGCTTGTCTTGTGGCATCATGTCATTGTTCTCAATCTTTCCGCTCACGGGCGAAGGCCTCGCTGCTCTCAGCCGGCATCCGTTGTTTCCCGTTTGCGGATGCAAAATTACTACATTTTTTCTCCATACGCAAGTTTTTTTACTTAATTTTTATGTTTTTCAGCATATGAACAACATAACTTATTCTTATTCACCTGAATCAACAGATGTTAAAATGTCTTGCGTTTTGTTAATAACATAAACCTTATCTCCCCTCGGTTGTTTAAATGATGCTTAGAATGCGAAAAAAAATGGCGCCATCTGAAAATGACGCCATTTTTTATCTATAATCCTTGAGAATTTCCCTAAGTCTTTTTCGTGTAAAAAAGATCCTCGACTTCACCGTACCAAGCGGCATATTGAGTTTGTCGGAAATTTCCTCGTATTTATAACCCGCAACATGCATAGAGAAAGGTTTTCGGAAATCAGGGGCAAAACCTGCCAGGATCGCAGCTATCTCCTGCATGGCATAACTTGCCTCTGGGCTGCCTATGCCGGAATCCTGAGATAGATTGAGATGGTAGCAGTCTTCCGAAGAGTCTATAACCGTATTCTCGCGAGTATTTTTTCTATAATTATTGATGAAGATATTTCTCATGATTGTCAGCATCCAGCCCTTGAAGTTTGCATTAGCAACAAATTTGTCTTCGTTATTAAGGGCTTTGAGAGTGGTATCCTGCACGAGATCTTCCGCTTCCTCCTTATTTAAGGTGAGCTTCAAGGCAAACGAGAGCAGATTGCTCTGCATGCCTAATATAGAATCCTGGAAAGAAGTAGATCTGTTCATATTCGTTAGATATATAAGCCTTATGGTTGGCCTGTAGAAGATAGTGTTGTTTTAGCTTTTTCCAATGGCAAAGTTAGGATTTTTTTTTGAGATAGGCAAAAAAAATTGATGTTTTTTTAAAACTTTTTTGAAAAAATATTGTTACCGACTGTTAATTTTTATTATCGCCTAATAAAACAACTATGATTCAATAAAAAGGCGCGTCTCAGCTGAGACGCGCCCACAAAAACACTAAATACCTTTTATATCAATATCCCGGGTTCTGCCAAGCTGCCTGCTGAGCGTCGCTCAGGTTAGTACCATCAGAGTTCTTGAGCTGGTCAAGGAAAGTCTGAGGTATAGGACGCAGATTCTTGGTATCATTTAGACCTGTCGCATCCGGGTTAAACGCCTTGCCGCGAAGTACGAGGGTATTCGTACGGCTGAGGGTCTCCCAACGCTGCCATTCACCGATAAGTTCGCGAGTACGCTCGTTGAGGATAAAGTGAAGAGCTCTCTGATAGTCGCCGCTCACACCAAGAGTGGCGAGAACAGCCTCGTCTTCTTCTGGAAGGTTGGATGGGAATGACTTCAACTGAAGATCGGATGCGGCGGTAGTCCAATCAAGTTCAGGGTTAGAGAGATAGTAAGAATTGATGGTAAGAAGTGTATTGTCAAGAGTCTCGACATTAGCACCGGGCTGTGTACGGGCAGCCTCTGAACCATCGATATAGTAAGAACGATTCTCACCCTCTTTCCAGCTTGCACGCTTACGGATCACGTTGATGTCGGCCATAGCACCTGCATAGTCACCCTTGCGAACCTTAAGTTCTGCGCGCATCAGGTAAGTCTCGCCTGAACGGGACATCGTCACGTCGCGGTAGCTGTCATCCGCCTGATCTTTTGCACCGTCACCTGCGGTAGTCTTGTTGATGTGGGCATACATGTTGCAGCGAGGCTGGCTCTTGAACTCGTCACGAACCCACTGGCCGTTCTGATATAGGATACCTGCAACAGGGAACCATTTACCGACTGAGTCTGTAAAATGGCCATTTGTAGGAGTGTTTTCATCCTTTTTCCATGCCGGAAGGCGTCCAGCTTCATCAACAAAGGTCGGATACTGCTGCTGAGCACCGAATTTGAACTTATCATATGTGTGATCATCTTTCTTATTTAAGATGAATACAACAGCAGGATTTCCGACAGTAACATACTGCAACTGATCACCCTTACGGAGAGCTGCTGTATCATTTTTATTAGTATTGGCACCCATGACAGTACGGAAAGTCTTCCAAAGACGGGCATCAGCCACATGATCATAGATTCCATAAGTATATTCAGTAGGTACACAACGCTGGAAGTCCTTACCTCCAGTCGCGTATCCACGCGCGATCCAACCTCCGGAATAGTTTGAGAACTGGCTGTGGAAGTAGTAGAGCGTACGGTTGCCATAGCGACCTTTGGTATTGCTTGTAGCATTGGAAGGAGAGGCCATAATGATCTCAGAAGTAGATTCGATAGGACAGTTTACACCTGTATAGTTGGCATAAAGGTCGCTGTAGTTGTCTACGAGAGGATGCTGTGCAATAGCATAATCACACATCTTTATGGCCTCCTCAATATCAGCACTCTTATACTTCTCATTCCATGAATCATTGCGTTCAGACACACGGAAAAGAAGAGCTTTGGCAAGCCAGTGAGCTGCTGTCGACTTATTCCATGTCACACCTTTACCGAAACGGTCATCTTCACCTGTAAACAGATTATATGCCGTGCGGAGATCACTGATAGCCTGCTCCCAACACTGTTCGGGAGTCGCATCCTCAAAGTTTCTTACCACACCATCTGTCGGAGTAGTCTGCAGAACACAGTGGCCATACTGAGCGATGAGACGATAGTAGTTGTAGCCTCTCAGGAAGTACGCAGTAGCGAGACACCAATTGCGAAGAGTTTCATCCTTAATAACATTGTCAGCCTTTGCTATGATGGTGTTACAGGAAGCGATACCATAATACATCTGGTTCCAAAGACCATCTGTAGGAGGGCAATTCCAGTTGGGAGCACCTACATTTGGAGTATAATTGAGAGGACCAAGGTTATTATTATAGGTATTCCACGGTTCAGATGTATTGTCGTTACCCATAGTGAACTCGTCAGTTCCATAGAGGGTGATACCATACGCCCACTCATATCCGAAATGCCAACGTATGTTGCCATAAAGGGAAATGGTGAGCTGTTCCAAACCCTCAGGTGTGTTGAAGTAGTCGGTATCGTAGGCTGTAGTCTGCACCTCATCAAGGAAGCTCTCTGCACAGGACGGCATCGAAATCACCGCACACGTCATTGCAGCACCTACAAGATATTTATAGAGTTTCATTATTATCTTATTTTTTGAATTAGGTTATTCATTTAGAAGCCGAGTTCAAGACCAAACACGAAGCTACGATTGTAATATGTTGTATTGATCACGTTGTCACTTGCATCTTTTCCAAATGCATCTAGGTTATAACCCGGCACAGCCTGATAGAAGCTAAAAGGATTGACACACTGCACATAGATCTTAGCATGATCCAAAGTAGCCTTGGAAATGATGTTTTTCGGGAAGTTATATCCGAGAGAAATATCACGCATGGTCACAAAACCACCGTTCCTGTAACCAAGGAGGCTTGCAAAACTATCGCCGGCTCCTGCTGAAGCCTGAGCAAGTATAGGTTTCTGATAGTAAGCACCGGTATTTTCCGGAGTCCAGTAATCAACTACATTTTGGTTAGCATGAGCAGTCATAGCCTGCGCTCCACAATTTACTTTATAGCCAAGGCGGCTGATAATCTGGAAACCAAGCTCGATACCCTTCCAAGTGAAATGATTGCTCCAGCCAAGTGTCCACTTAGGATTGGAATTACCGATAATCACACGGTCAGCGTCTGTCATCATATAATCATCATCCTGATCTTTCGGACGCACATTACCTGGAGTAAACTTGTAGCCATTTGCATTCCATTTTTCCATTTCCGCACGGTCTTCAGGAGTATCCTGCCAGAGGCCGAGATTGTCGTAAGCATAGAGAACGCCGATTTCATGTCCGATAAACCATCCCTGAGAAATATCATCCTCCTTACCGTTGGCAAGCTCTACAATCTTGTTTTTCTGGAATGCCATATTGAAATTAGTCTCCCACTGGAAATCACCCGCGATCACAGGGAAAGCGTCGATGGTAAGTTCGACACCATGATTGGCTGTCTTGCCAATATTTGCCCAAGTAGAGGTATAGCCAGTAGGTGACGGGACTGTCATCTGCATCAAAATGTCGTTTGTTCTTGACCAATAGAATTCAAGAGCACCGCCAATGCGGTTGTTGAGGAAACCGAAATCAAGACCAAGGTTCCACTGTGTTGTCTTTTCCCATCCGAGGTCAAGGTTTGCAAGAGTATTTGCGATGTTATAATAGCCCTCAGTTGTTGAGTATGCAGGAGTTGATCCGTCTCCAAATGGAAGGAACATCTGAGAAATAGTACCTTTTGTAGCATATGCCGATACAGCCGCGTTACCGGTGACACCAACACCTGCACGAATCTTAAGGTTGTTGATCCAATAGTAAGGACTCAAGAAATCTTCCTGATCAATACGCCATGCAAGTGCCATCGAGGGGAAGAAATCCCATTTGTGGCCGGGAGCAAGCCGAGAAGCACCATCCCAACGTCCGGATGCTGTCAACAGATAACGATTGTCAAAGCCATAGTTAAGACGAACCATATAAGACTCCATTGAAGTTTCAGTGAGACCGGAAGCCATAGAAGCGCCATTATTAGTGTCTGTAACAGAAGCAGAGCCCATATTGTTCCACATATAAGAATCCTTCGGGATATTGCTGATGCCCATAGAAGAGTTCTCGTATGTATACTTAGATGACGTCTGCAGCAATGTCAAGCCAACATTGTGCTTCTCGGCAAAAGTACGGTTATAGTTGATAAGGTTGTCAAGAGTCCAAGAGAAATGCTGCTGGTTAGCAAGGCTTGCAGAGTTCTTACCGGTGGCACCGTCCATAGTGATTCTATAAGATGAGTCTCCGCTGATCCATGAACCTGCACGATAGTGACGGTAATCCGGACCAAAACCTATCTTATATGTAAGACCATCAAGTGGCTTCCACATTTCACCAAATTTCAATGTTGCGGCAAAATTACCAAGTGCACGGAATGTCTGACGCTTGTATGTCTGATAATCAAGCTCACCTATGATAGTGTAAAGGGCATCCTCGCCACCGGGACGGATAATGCGGTCACCGTTTTCATAATACATAGGAGCGTAACGATAGAACTGCTTTGCCACTTCATAGATAGTGGTAGGCACAGATTTAGAACGTGCGTTTGTGCCCGACAAGCCATAGTCCTGATTCTGCCATGAGGCATTGATGCTGGCATCAATCTGCATCCACTTCACCGGAGTGATGCTTACAGTCACCTTACCGGTATAGCGCTTGAACCACTGACCTTTCTGAGTACCCTGGTTGTCGAGATATCCGAATGAAGCGTATGCGTTCATCTTCTCAGTGCCGCCGGATGCTGAAAGTGTATGCTCCTGAGTTACGCCGGTACGGGTGTAAAGATCAGTCCAATCATAGTCAATGATAGCCGAAGGATCCCAAGAACCACTTGCCCAGCCACGCATTATGTTGTCGCGTGAGGTCTGGCCATCAATAGGAGAGTCGAATATTACCATATCATTCTCCTTTGTCGGGTTGTTGGGATGTGCATATTTCTCCGGATCAAGGTTGTATGCTGCCCAACGACGGAAATTGACAAATTCTCCTGGGTTCATTGATTTTGAACGGTCAACGATTGTTGATGTAGTCACAGAACCTGAATAGTTAAGGCTGAAACGTCCGGGTTTGCCACCCTTTGTTGTAATGATGACTACACCATTGGCACCGCGTGAACCATAGATGGCTGTTGCGGAAGCATCCTTAAGAATGTCGATAGCTTCAATATCGCGAGGGTTGATAGATTCGATACCGCCTGATTGCAGAGGCACACCATCGACTACATAGAGAGGTGATTGGAGTTTTGAATCGAGAGAACGGTTACCGCGGATACGGATCTCACCAATTTCACCTGGACGTTGCTGAGTTGTGATATCTACACCTGCAGCCTTTCCCTGAAGTGCTTCAAGAGCATTGCTGGTAGGGCGGGAGTTAAGGGTCTCTGAGTCAACACGTGTGAGCGCACCTGTTACATCACTCTTCTTCTGCACGCCATAGCCGACAACTATGAGGTCATCGAGAACTTCGGAGTCCTCCCTCATAACTACGTCGATTACCGAGCGGTCTCCGACCTTAGCTTCCTGGGATATGCAGCCGACATAGCTGAAGACAAGAACAGAAGTATGAGTGACGTTCTTTAGCGTATAAGCGCCATCGAAGTCGGTTGAGGTGCCGTTGGTAGTGCCTTTGACTAATACGGTCACGCCGATCATCGGGTCACCATTCTCATCAAGCACCTTACCTGTCACCTGTTTGCCCTGAGCGGCTGCCGTTAGGCCAACCACTGCCATGAGGGCCACAAGCAGGAATCGGCGGCATATCGCCGCGAATCCTGAACTTTCCTTACGGTAGTTCATAATTAGATGTGGTTAGTGTTGTAAATTATTAGGTTAATATTAGTTATTGTTTAGCAAATGATTCGATAGTTCCAGTCTTCATGGCTAAATGACTAATCTCCATTAATCATACTTACAGCGACACGAAATTCGCAAATGCAAAATTAAACAAAAATTCACAATTACCCCCCCTCAACGTTAAACAATGTTAAATAATACAAAATAACAAAAAAGGACGCACCCATATGGATGTGTCCCTCTCTTATCTACACGATTCTAATGTTTAATCCTCGGAAACCTTACGCACCGTCACCTGCTCTATCCTCGTTGTAGACATGCGTGTGACGGTAAACTTTAATCCGCCTATATCAAAAGTGTCACCCTCCGCCGGAAGTGCTTCGGTGTAATGCAGAATGAATCCGGCAATGGTATTGTATTCCTCCGATTCCTTAAGGTCAAGACCAAGTCCCTCGTTGACTGCAGCTATCTCAGCACGCCCGGATATCTCATATCCTCCATCCGGAAGCTGACGGAAGAGCTGGCGCTGACGGTCATGCTCGTCTTCTATCTCACCGAATATCTCTTCCACCAGATCTTCAAGAGTAGCGAGGCCGGATGTTCCGCCAAACTCATCGATCACCACACAGAGAGAACGCTTCTCTGCTATCATACGGCGCATCATCTTATTGGCAAGCATAGTCTCCGGAGTGAAGATCACCGGTTTCAGATGTTCCCTCCAATCGGAATCAATATTGAAAAGCTCTGAGATGTGTATATAGCCTACCACATCGTCGATATCTTCTCTATAGACAACTATCTTCGAAAGGCCGGTACGCGAAAAGAGAGAAAGGAGGTCATCGCGCGTCGTGGAATCCTTTTCCACAGCTATGATCTCATTGCGTGGGCGCATGCACTCCCCTATCGTGGTGTCCTTGAAGTCGACCGCATTGCGAAATATCTTGACCTCATTCTCCACCTCCTCCTGCTGCTGCTTGCCGTGAAGCTGCTCCTCCAGGTAATCGTCAAGCTGATCCATAGTGATAAGCCTTGCATCCACCTTGTTTTCCTTGATGCCGAAAATACCCATCAGACCTTTCGTGATGAAAGAAATGAATTTCGAGACCGGATAAAGAATGATGTAGATTACATAAAGAGGGAGCGCGAACATCCTCATCATGAAGTTGGGATTTATCCTGAATGTGGCCTTGGGAATAAACTCCCCGCAGAGCAGGATGACCAAAGTTGAAAACACGGTATTGGCCACGAGCACCATAGCCTCCGAATCGCCGAACCATCTCTCAAGAACGGGATTGATAAGGACGGAAAGAGTAATACCGTAGACTACGAGAACCACGTTGTTGCCAACGAGTAGGGAAGAAATGAACATATCCTCGTTGTGGCTGAAGCCGCGGATGATACGGTCAACCAGCCCGCCACGCGAACCATCTATCTGCATCCTCACCTTGTTAGACTGCACGTAGGCGATCTCCATGCCTGAGAAGAGCGCGGAAAAGACCACAGCTATAATAGTAAGAACCAATGCTACGGTAAATGACATATTTTTTCGTTTTACGTTGGCGTTTTACGTGTAAGTTAAATGACACAAATCATGTCGCTGACAGCTTAAAAGCCTAACGCCGCATATCCTCCGAAACCGGGAAGATGCCGGTAGGACGGCGTATGGAATATTTCGTCAGACGGTCATTGCTCTCAAATCCATGCCCCTCGAGCATGCGGTCTGGAGTCTCGATATGTATGAAAGAGTCGCTGTAAAGCCGGTTGCGGCGTTGATCCCAGAAGAGCTGCTGAGTCAGGAAAAGTTCTCCGGGCTCCTTATGAAGCTCTACGTTTCCGTCAAGCTTCCACAGATTCAGAAGCCTGAAAAACTTTGCGGAATCCGCTGCGACAGATGCTATCACGTTAAATTTCCTATCGAATTTCTGGAGATAGATACCTTTCGGAAAACTCCAATAGGGAGTATCGACCTCGTCATATACATTCCAGAGAGGCGACACTATCTTATACTGGGTGATTCCGGAATCAGATATCAGGGTGGATACATTGACGGTAGACATAGAGGGCATCTTTTTAGGGTCGATTCGCGCGGCGACACCGAGCTTACCATCTTCCTTGCATCCGGAAAACGCTACGATCAATGCGGCAGCAAAAGCCAGCGCCACACCTGAAAACCTGAAAACCCGACAACCCGACGACATCAATTGATCTTACGCTTGAAGAACCACACCTCGTTGAAGTTGACGCCTACCATGATATTGAAATAGTTTTCCGACAAGAGATTGACCGGGTTGGTCTGTCGGTGGATCCATTCAAATCCGAGATTGATCATGGTCTTGCCGCCGGGAGCGGCAAACCCGGTGCCAAGCGATACTCCGTATTCTTTCATACGATTGCCGTCTATCTTAAGGTAGTCGTCTGTATAGAAGCCTCCGATACGCCACGGCATTCTCTCAAGATAGCTGCCTCTGACGTTGTGGGTGTATTCACCGCCGACAGCGATTTTCTGACGGTCGGCGAATTTCATACCTTCAAACACCACCTGCCCAGCATCGTCCTTAAGAGAGGAGAAAGGTGCCTTTGACCACTGCTGAAGCGTGAAGTCGGCCTCCACCACTACTTTATGGACTTTCTCATGGGTATAAGCCAGACCCACTCCAAACGACTGTGGAGAATAATACTTTCCTTTCATGCCACTCTTCACAATAGTGTCGGGATAACTGTCTGACTTGAGGTCCTGAAGTGTCAGCCAAGTATTGCCGTGAAATGACTTCTTCGGAGAATAGGTAACTCCAAGTGTCAACGAGTTATACCGGTTGATGGGCTGCTTATACTGCACTCCGGCCACTATGTTCCAGTCTCTTATCTCCATTATCTGCTCGAAAAGCGACTGAGAACTCGTCGAGCTACCATCGGTAGAGGGAGTAGCGTAGACATCGTTCTGAATCGTACCGAAATCATAGGAGACATTCACACCGACACTGAAGCCACCGATCTTACCGGAAACACCTGCATAAGCCTCCGTGATACCTCCTGAACCCTGGTTCTGGCGAGCTCCGAATTTGATGTCGTCGCCAAATGAATAGCCTACCTGAGTGAGGGGCACCATACCGATCGACATACCCATGAATTTAGACAGAGGAAACTCCATAGTGACATAATCGAGTCCCCCGCCGTAGCCATGCGACTTGCCTGTAGCATCCTTGCTCCACTGCATGTTCATGTTAGCACCCATATCCCACAGAAATGTCAGAGAATCTATAGAGGCGTATGATGCAGGATTCATGACGTTGATCTGCCTACCCGACTGAAGGGCGTAACCGACTCCTCCCATCTGGCGCTGCATGGATGTGGAACGTTCTCCCAAGACTCCGTATCCATACATAGAATAAGGAGTATTGACATCGGCATACGCCGTCACTATCATGGATCCTACCGCCAATGCGGCACATAATGATTTGATCTTAGATTTCATTGTATTTATAGATATAAAGCAGACCCCATGCCATAAGGTCAGGCACATGATCGGCTGGTATGCGTTTATCGATGCAGTCGCTAAGCAACCGTGAGTCTCCTCCTGTCAGCAAAAGCCGCGTGCATCCGTAATTCTTCCTATAACGGCGGAAAGTCTCCACTATTTCATCCGCAAGCCCCAACACAACTCCGGAACGAATGGATGTGTCAGTCGAATCTCCGAGCAGCGGCAGCGGACCGGAGGAATCTACCGCCGGAAGAGCCGCCGTATATTCATGCAGCGACTCAAAACGAAGCCTCATCCCAGGCGTAATCCTTCCGCCTCTGAACGTAGGTGTGGAATCCACCACGTCGAGCGTGACGGCCGTGCCGGCATCAACCACCATGACACTCTCACCCACAGAGAGCATTGCGGCCCCTGACGCGAGGACAATCCTGTCGAGGCCAAGGGTAGCCGGAGTCGCGTAGTCTATCCCGACCGGAATCCTCGTGGAACGGGAGAGTATCAGAAGCCTTCCATCGAGCGCTATCCTTAGCGATTCCACCATGCGCGAGTCTATCTTTCCTACCGAGCAGAATGCTCCGCAGGCCGGCTTCCAACGCTCAACCACAGAAAACATATCTTCAATGGCATTAGCAGAAAACCTATGTGTCTCCCTCGGCTCTCCCCCCTCAAACAGCGTCAGTTTAAGAAGGGTATTCCCCTGGTCGACCGCGATAAACCTTACGCTTTCCTCCATATTACTCATGCTTTTGACTCCTTTTTCATGCGGTAGGCTATCATCCAGCTCGCTACGATCTGAATCACGGCACCCGCCATGGTGAAGGCAACCGTCTGGCGCATGACTGCCAGAGGACCTGCAAAGAAACCTGAAAAATACTGCAGCTTATAAAACCAGAATGCTGCTCCCACTATAAAGCACATTCCGGCCCAGAACTCAAGCCTGCGAAGACGCCTGAGACGAAGAGAGTCGCCGGGAGCATTGACATTGACTACCCGGGCCACAGTATAGACGAGAGCCCCTGCTGCATACACCCATTTCGCCCACATCATAGAGTGGCCTACGAGACCCTCCAGAAATGGGGCCATCATGGCCGCAAGCACCAGCAGCAGCCCTACAGCCGCTCCGAGCTCAACATATTTACGCCGCTTCTCAAGTCCAGGCTGCACGCCAGCTACCTGAGGGGTGGATTTCTCTTTCTTCATGTACAGATCATTTAGAGGGTGCCACAAGCAGAAAGACATCTTCAGTAGGCCGCTTCATGTGATACTGCTCACGGGCTATGAATTCCAGCGCGTCATCGCCCCTTTCTATCGCAATACGGCGACTCCTGTAGTAGGCCGCAGAGTCTTTATTCTCCTTTATCTCCTTCTTAAGCCTGACTATCTCTTTCTCATAGACCATGCTCTGAGTAAACGACGCGTCTTCATTGAGCAACAACAGCCCTATGAAGAACACTCCTATAATAAGGAGGGGTATGTTGGCGCATCTCTTAAACCAATACGCGGTCTTTCTTGAAAAACTGCTCACTTGTTGTCTCTCTATTGTGGCTTAGGGTCGCTATGACGATCGCCTGATTCGGTACTTAAATCGATGCCGGGCATACGACGATGCAAAATTAATCAAATATATGCGAAAAAACCAACAAAGAATCTAAAAAAATGTGAATTCGTGTAATTTTAGGCTGTTACACGTCTCCGAAACATTAACTTAACAAAAATTATACAGCAGCCTCAAAAGTTACCTTTTGATGTCGATTTTTCTACAGTATCTCTCAATTCTTCCAATTTACGGTGGAAATCCTCTTCGATTTTCCACCATAGTTATTTAATTTCTGTTTCAAATCGAATGCACGCAGGCAATGTGTCCACCTTGCATTCGAAGGCCACTGATAAGTTTGCCTCTGTGCTTTGTTATAAAGGCATTATTAACCGGCGAAAGTAAGTGTCCGGATTCCGGATGCCGAAAACCGCTAAAAAATTCTTCCATTATGGCTAACTCATCTTCCTTCATAAATAAGCTTCTCGGATTGCAGGGCAATCTAATGAATTTCGCCTATCAACTTACGTCTAACCGCGAGACCGCTGAAGACCTTGTCCAGGATACGACCCTAAAAGTACTTGACAACGAAGAAAAATACGTCGACAATGTCAATTTCAAAGGTTGGGTCATGACCATAATGCGCAATATTTTCATCAATAACTACCGGCGTCAGGTGCGCAGCGCGACTATCATAGACACGACCGAAGACCTATACCACCTCAACATATCTCAGGAGTCCGGACTTGAAACCCCGGAAGGCACTTTCGCCACAAAGGAGATAGCCAAGGCGATCAGCGACTTCACCGACGACTACAGGGTTCCTTTCTCAATGTATGTGGCAGGCTACAAATACTCGGAGATCGCCGAGCATATGAACCTCCCTCTCGGAACAGTCAAGAGCCGAATCTTCTTCGCGCGAAAAAGGCTGCAGGAGACCCTCAAAGACTACAGATAATGCACCCTCAATCTCAAGATACACCCATCACGACACTCTCAACCCATATCCATTACCTTACACAGATTCCATTTTTTAATGTCTATATGGCTTACTGAAAAACTGATAAAAGATTGAACAAAATTCGCTTCATCCTAATCCTAATTATTGAATAAAAAAACGGGATTCCTCCACAAATGGCGGGATCCCGTTTTTTATCGCTCTTTCAGCAACGCTTACTGAAACTTCGACAGAAATTCCTCGGCATGCACACGGTCGCGGGTATTATCAACGTCGAACGCTATCGTGAACTCATAGGGCAACACCTTTACGGGAGTCTTCACGGCGAGAAGACGCTGGAAATCACTGAGAGATTCAGGCTCAAGTCCAAGCTCGGGAATGACACTCATGATCTCACCCGACAGACCGTAGAGACCGGCCGACACAATTGTTCCTTCCTCGAAGGGGGCTCCGCCATAGCGGTAGTCTATCACCTCCCCGCTCCCGGAAATTCTGGCATACAGCGGACTCTCATCCTCCACAAACCTTGTAAGGCCCATAAGGGCAACTCCGGCCGCGGACTCTTCGACTGCCTTTACATAAGACTGAAACTCATCGGTAGGGAAGATAGCGTCGCATGTCATGGCGATGAATTTTCCTTCTATTCCCTCTGAGGCAGCCTTCAGCGTACAGTATGAGTTGTCGGTTATTATGGGCCTGACCTCTACCGGTAATCCTTCAGCCTTGAGCTCATCAAGATAGTCGAGCAACTGCTTCATGCGTGCGTTAGCACCCACATAGATATGCTCGGCGCCACATTTCATCAGAGTATTGATCAGCACTCCCATCATCGGCTTCCCGAAAAGGGGCACGAGAGGCTTAGGACATTCATATCCTTCCTTCACAAAGCGGGACCCGAGGCCCCCTGCCAATATTACAAAATCCATATTATTCAGTTTTTATCTGGTTCCAAAAGATCCGGCCTCAATGTCCGGGTTCGCTCCATAGCCTGGTCAAGCCTCCACTGCGCAATCCGGGCTTCATGACCGCTGAGAAGCACTTCCGGCACTTTCCAGCCATTATACTCAGCCGGACGCGTATATACAGGGGGAGCAAGCAGGCTGTCCTGGAAAGAATCGGACAATGCGGACTGTTCATCGCCGATGACTCCCGGAATCAACCTTACGACCGCATCAACCACACACGCAGCGGGTAATTCACCTCCTGTCAGCACATAGTCGCCGATAGATATCTCACGAGTGACGAAATGCTCCCTTATCCTATAGTCTATACCTTTATAATGACCGCACAGTATGATGATGTTGCGCAACATCGACAGGCTGTTGGCCATTGGCTGATCGAATGTCTTTCCGTCGGGAGTCATGAAAATCACCTCGTCGTAATGGCGTTCATTCTTCAGACGGGATATGCACGCATCTACCGGCTGGATCTTCATGACCATCCCCGCTTCACCTCCAAAAGGATAATCATCCACCTTCCGGTGCTTGTCGGTAGTATAATCGCGGAGATTGTGCACGTAGATCTCAGCCAGTCCCTTGTCCTGGGCTCGCTTCAATATCGAACAGTTTAGCGGAGACTCGAGCATCTCCGGCATTACGGTCAGTATATCAATTCTCATCTTTGTCTCGTTCCTTGTATTCTTCTATATATATTAACGCGCGAGCCGGCTTCTTTTATCATGCGTAGAGCGGCATCAAGGAAAAAGGGGACGTCCTTTCACAAGGGCGTCCCTACTATCAGGAGGCAGTCTGTCTCCTCCATTGGAAAAAGCTATCAATCGATTTCTTCATCTGCCTCGTAGCCACCCATCTCACGCACTGCGTTCTTGAGCATTACGTATTGCTGGAAAAGATGATTCACGGGCACTTCTCCCTTAGTGTAGTCGTGCATAGGGCTCTTGAGGAAGAAGCTGAGGAAGCGCTGTATGCCGCTGCGTCCGGCGCGGGCTGCGAGATCGCTAAGGAGCACGAGGTCAAGACAGAGGGGCGCGGCAAGGATAGAATCGCGGCAGAGGAAATTGATCTTTATCTGCATGGGATAGCCCATCCAGCCGAATATATCGATATTGTCCCATCCTTCCTTGTTGTCGTTGCGCGGCGGATAATAGTTGATACGCACCTTATGATAGTACTGAGTGTCCTCATCGTTGCCATGGCCGTAAAGGTCGGGCTGATCCTCAGGAACAAGGATAGACTCCAGGGTAGAAAGTTTCGAGACCTCTTTAGTACGGAAGTTGGCGGGCTCATCGAGCACAAGACCGTCGCGGTTGCCGAGGATATTGGTCGAGAACCATCCCGAAAGGCCGAGACAACGGGTTCCGATGATCGGCGCGAAGCCGGACTTAACGAGCGTCTGGCCTGTCTTGAAGTCTTTGCCCGCTATAGGCATGCCTGTCTGCTCGGCAAGCTCCCACATGGCAGGAATGTCAACTGTAGTGTTTGGCGCGCCCATGATGAAAGGAGCACCTTCCTTGAGGGCCGCGTATGCATAGCACATCGAGGGGGCAATCTTCTCCTTGTCGTCAGCTTTCATGGCAGCCTCAAGAGACTCTACAGTTGCATGCACCTTCTCATCAACCGGAACGTATACCTCCGTGGACGCAGCCCACAGCACCACGACGCGATCAAGACCTTTTTCCTTCTTGAAGTTGCGGATATCCTCGCGGAGCTGCTCGGCCATTTCCCAGCGGGTCTTGCCTTCCATGACGTTGTCGCCGTCGAGACGCTTAGCGTAGTTCTTGTCGAAAGCAGCTTTCATGGGCACGATAGCCTCGAGCTCCTCCTTCACAGGATTAATGTCTTTCTCCTTGAGAACCTCAGCGTTGAGTGCGGCCTCATAAGCATTGGCGGGATAGACGTCCCACGTAGCGAATTCTATGTCGTTAAGGTCTGCCAGAGGCACTATGTCTTTATAGTGTAGGTATTTCTTATCCTCGCCTTTGCCGACGCGGATCTTATCATACATGCACATACTGCCCACGGGTTTGGTGAGACCTTTACGTGTCATCAGGACACCGGTCATAAATGTAGTGGCCACGGCTCCGTTGCCGACCACCATAACACCCAATTTACCGTTGGGCTTTGCTGCTTTATTTGCCATAATTCGTCTTTTTTGCTTGCGGTTTTCTTATGGATCCCGCAAATTGTTGTTATCTCGTTGTCTTGATCTCGGCGACACATATCGGGG
>JAIECF010000115.1 GCA_029068655.1 Muribaculaceae bacterium
CATTATACCTTCTGTAATCTCAATGTGCTAAGCAGGAAATGGGGGTGGGCATCAGCCCACCCCTCCTGCTTCATGGATATTGATGATTCCTGTAGTGGGAGGAAGTTTAACCTGAATTCCACTCGGCATCTGCACGACAGGTGCAGGCTCCTGTTCCTGAGGTTCATCAGCCCGCATGGCGCCATCTTCCCACTGGGCGCATGTCTCACAACCGACACCAGTGCAGTCATGTTCAGGAACCCCGGCAGAATGGATGTGTTCACAATCATGCATGCAGACCGGAAGATCAGAAGTATCCATGCCATCCAGGGATTGTTCCATCTCTGCACTCTGAGGAATCTCTGCGGACATTGTCGTGTCATCATCATGGTTTGTCTTCATTCCGCGTTTGATCTTGTATTCCAGGACATGTTTTTCCATCAGGGAATTGATGAGGGCGTTGGTAACAGTGTCTCCGCCGAGAATTTCAGAAGGAGTCATACCGCTGATCTCCTGCGGTAGAGTTCTGAAGACGATCTCTTTGGCGGAACTGTTGATCTGGAGTATCTCTTCATCCGTCAATTTATGACCTGCAGCTTTCATTTTGTCTGCCATATCCATATTGGATGCAACGGCCGCCTGTACGTTTGTATCCAGCTCTTTCACGAGAGATTCTCTTGCTCTCGCGATCTTCTCTACCGACTCAACTTTGTGACGCTCTGTGAATATCGCCACAAGCTTATCGGCATAATGTTTGGCGACACCCAGAAAGATGCCAAAAATAATAACGACAAATGGCACCATCAGGTTACCAACCAATACCTGTTTCCAGAATCCTTCATACATGTGAATTAGCTCCTTTCATTTATATGGGAGAATTATATTAGAGTAAAAAGAGAGGTGCCGGATTATACGCGTTTGGCACCTCTCTTTTCGCAGTTTAATCGATCCGGTACATTGCCAAGATTTCTCCTGACAACTCCGGAATCGACGAATAATGAATGCTCCCCATCCTAGCAGCCATGTTATCTGCATGATACAGCGTGCTACTATCCACCAGGAACTCGATCATTCCAGCATTATCACCATGACGAGAGAACATGTTCATCTCATCTGTATGGCGATCATCTTTTTCGTCGCCGGTGATGATTGTGTACATGCCTTCCGATGTGATAACGAGAAATCTAGAACCACATGTGCCCTTGGGTTTATAAAACGTTCCAAGAGCTACGACGTAGTCCGATTCCCCGTCGATGGTGAACTGGTTATCCGTAGTCGTATAGCGTCGGTAACCATTCTCATCCGTATAGGCATTATCACTGCGAGTGATCTGATACGCTGCTGAACGTCGGTTAGTAATGCAGCTATAATCCTCATAGGGTTGGGAAGATGTGAAGTCAATGCCGGGATAGTAGACATCTGGAAGATCCATTCGTACCAGGGTATTCTCACTGAGTTCAATGATAGTATCACCCATGCAGTCTGTGATAATCTCCTGATCGCTTTTGGATGGGATCTCTTCGACGACCGGAGGATCTTCAATATCCCTCAGTGCTCCGCTAGAGTAATACACTGCGCTTGCTTGGAGTTCTTCCGTCTCATGCTTAATGGAAGTTGCAGTGATATAACGCAAAGGGATGGGTTCATCGATAACAGTTGATTTGGGGGGAGGGGTTTCACGAGTGGCGTTCACGTCAATGGCAATTGCTCCGATGAATGCCGTCAGGATGAAGATCATTGCAATAGAGCACGTTATGATCTCCATGAAGCGGTTGCGGGTTTTAGCTGCTCTATAGCTAATGCCACGACGTTTGGATGTCGCGACATGCCGCCGTACGACGCGGCGGTTAACAGTGATGGTGATAACTTTGGTTTCCATGCGTTTGGAACCTCCTCTATGTATAGTAATTCCCATCGGGTACTAATATAAGAATATATACCCGTATTGATTATATATCCTATTAATAGAGAGGATCCCCAATCATCTTATGGAAAGAAGGTAATATGCAATGGATCAAACCAAGGTGAGTCCATATGTATTGATGCGTGATTTCAACCAGTATATCCATTCCAGGTCTCCTATATTCGGAGAGTACCATATGGCGCATATCACACTGGTTGAGAGATATGCACATGCTATCAATAAGCGGCTTGGCGGCGTTCTGGATAATGAAAAGTTATCGCTTATTGCAATCTCTCACGATAGCTTCAAAGAGCGCTGCCTGGATGTTACCCAAGAAGTCTTCTATATGGGTAGCGCAGTTCCTCAAGATACAAATGCGTATGTGAGGTCTAATTTGGATGTGTTGGACAAATTCGACCTTGGTGATTACTTCAACACAAGTGTTCAACTTCATCCCTTAGCAGCAGGTATCTGGATGAACACTGTTCTCGAGATTGAAGATCCTGAGATCATTTATCCAATATGCTTTCACTCCTGTCCCATCGTTAGTGTGTACTGTGAGCTACCTGAATTGGTACAGACGTACGTCGATGTTATCATGTTAGCGGATAAGTTGTCGTCTAACAGAATTCGTATAGACATCCAGAAAACCCCTGTACTCCTCGATTTGGACCTAGCTGTATTCGGGGCAAACGGCAACGACTTCAACTATACAACTGGATTGTGGCTCGCCAGGAAAATCGGCCAAGGCAAAAGCAATGAGCAAGAAGGCGTTATCTCCTGTCAGATGTACTATGATCGCGTCCGGAATATGTATCCATTCATGCCGGAACAGTTTTCATTAAAGAAGTTAGGAGGTAAGCAGTTATGGCCACGAAGGCAGTCAAGCGTAGTCC
>JAIECF010000116.1 GCA_029068655.1 Muribaculaceae bacterium
CCTGCGATAGCTGAGAACCCTTTTCCTTTAGGAATGGTGATTTTGGACTTCTTTTGTTGGGAGTCATCGCTTTTGGATTTTCTTTGGTTATCGATGCGTTGTACTTTAATCTCGCCGTTAAGAGCTTTGATAAATTCATCAGTAGATTCAAAGCGATCTTCTATGTCCGAAGCAAGAGCTTTACGCATTATGTTCATTAAATCATCGTCAAGCTCAAACTTATCTACTTTCGGGAAGTGCAGAGGTAGTTCTCTCTGAGCATCTATTTTCTCTCGCTGAAGATTCACGTCTCCCTTGCAATCTGCAAGTTCAACGAAGTATGGAGGCATTCCGAATACCAGGTTGAAAAGAACAGCGCCAGCAGAGAAAATGTCGGACTTAACGGAAAATACACCGTTAAGTGCTTCAGGCGCAAGATAGAATGGAGATAAGCCAATCTTGTTAAATGCAGTGCTACCTTGTGAGAGGTATCTCGCATATCCGAAGTCTATAATCTTCGGGATAGTTGCGCCGGAAGAAATATCCACCATTACGTTTTGTAGTGTGATCTCATTGTGAATGACCGGTTCATGCAAAGAATGAAGGAATTTGAGGCCGTTAAGAATGCCTAAAACTATAGTCTTTGCATCGTACACACTACATTCGCCCTCGCGTGCAAGAAATTGCGACGTGGTTTCTCCGCTAATATAGTCAAAGATGATATAAGCGAATTTGCGACCGTTGAGGATGATTTCTCCACTATCTATATACTTGACAATATTCGGGTGGTCAAGTTGTAGGGCTATTTCAACTTCGAGAACGTTTCCGTCTGCATCGAATTGTGTGCGGTGCAATTTCGCACAGTTTATCAATTTGAGAAAGCGATTCTTACCTAACGAGTCTTTGACGCGGTAGGTTTCGGCATAATCGGCCTCCTTTACTGGAAACGTTATTGTGTAGTTGCCAATCTGCTGTTTCTTAGCGAGTGTAAACATTTATCCGAATATTGCACAGATTAAAGAAGCGATAATTGCAAAAACAAGAATATTACAGAACATTGCGGCTATTTGACCGCCCATCGCTTTCATGTCGCGCATGAACGATGAATTTGGCTTGTGATTTTTCTTTTCAGCCGGAAGTTCGATAATATCCGAAAGAGAACTTTTTACATTCTCTTGAACGATACCCAAAGCACAAGTAACATAGTTGTCATTTACTTGTCTATTCATCCAATAAGCAATTTCGGGATAGATATTTGCCCAGACATCAATGGCACGGAAAGAAGAATTAAGGATAGAAAGGTTATCCATATTGTCATTCTCCTTTTCTTGGAAGCCTTCTGAGTTTTTGCGAGCCTCACATGCTTTCTCAGTGAGTTCAACAATTTTGTCGCCACACTCATAATAGTTCATCCCTTTATGAATAGGCTGCTTAGCTGCCTTTGACATTTTGCTTTCGATGATACATTCTTGGATGAAACCAATCCACCCAGGAACGAAGAAACGATGGACAAAACCTACTGTTTGAGGTTTCCTTTCCATCGATGCTGTCAATTCATCGAGTTCTGCTATATATTTTTTATATGCCATATTTACCAAGTCATTACTGTATTAGTAACTCTTACAGGAACAGTATTGTCAACATCTACACTGCCAACGATATCAACAGTATTATCTACGTCAACACTGCCGCTAACATTTGCATCTAAGTTGCCGCCGACAACGTAGACACGCTGAGCCGTATCCTCACCCCCGAAGATGTTTTGGATAACAAGGAGCCATATACCTACGGCACATATTTGTATCCAAAACAACTGGGAGTGGAACAGGTTGATAGCGTTTTCTTTTATCTTGCTAATGTTCATCTCTATTAAGAACCAAGTTTACCATCCGTTGGCGGCTCAATCATAAGGTCAATAACTGAACGCACGATGGGATGCAGTGTGCTTTCCGACGGGTTGATTGCTGCAATTTCCTTGCCCTGCTGAAGAAGTTGACGAGCGCGGTTTGAGTCCTTCCATTGTATTGAATTGAAATTCTTCAAGTGGTAGTCTATGAAGCCCATGAGCTGATAGATGAGAGTAACGGCTACGAAAAGGCTGTTAATGTCATCGAGAACTGCGCGGCCTTGACGTACGTCCTTGGAGCGAATAGCCATATCAACTTGGCTACGTATGGCAGCGACCTGTTTGTCGTATTTATTGCCGAGGTCATTGTTCGCTCTTTCAAGGCGATCAAATTCCTCGCGGATTTCTGCTTCGAGTGCTTCCCACTCGTGGCCTTGCTCGACTTCCTCCATTTTGAGGAAAGCACGTCGCAGGTCTGCCTGAAGGTGCATACGACCGTCCTCAGAACTCTTTTCACCGTCGAAGCGACTTTCGATGTCGGCAATGAGTTTATCAGCTTCTGCGGTTTCACTGGCACTGATAGAAGATGAAGATTTCAGAGCGCGAAGTTTGTTATTCGCAGAGTCCTTGAGCTTTTCGAGTTCAAAGGCTGAAATCACTGAGCGAGCAGCAATCTCGACTTCTTTCTCTACGGTTTCTCCGCTTACGGGGAAAAAGGCTTCTAGTTTAAGCATCTGCGAACGGTCAACTTTTATAGTTATGTCAACATCGCTTCCGATCGGAATAATCTGTCCGACTTCATCACCTGTAATAACGACGTCAAAGACATGATCGTTATGAACGGCAGATGTGCCCTCAGCGTTGTGCTCGCTCTGGTAGATAGGAATGATGATCGTATCTTCCTCTATGCCGGGGCGAAGTTGATTGCGAGTTTTGAGACCATTGAGGGCACCGGTGGCAGGAATTTGTTGGTTTTTTTCGAGACCTTTTACGGACTTGACAACATTCTTATCAAGACCAGTATCATGTACCTCTATCGAGATATTGTACGGTAATACGGCATTCCCAACAACAATGCCTTGCATAATGTTGATTTCCTTAGGGAAGCAGGGAATGACGGAGCCTTTATCATCGTAAGCTGTGATAGTAAAAGCATTGTTTTTACCCTCCATAAGTTGGCACTCAATAACATCGCCGATATCGTTGATTTCAACTTTACCACTCGACCAGCCGTTATCGCTACGAACCAGTTCCACGAAAAGTTTTTCGGGAAGGTTGCCTGTGCACTCGTTCTTGTCTAACTGAACGGTAACATACTCCATCTGCTGAACGGAGTTAGCTTCGTATGAAAGATTGAGAGCAACTGTACCGACCGCAATTTCTTCCTTGACTTCGCTGTCGATGCCGGATGCGAACAGCGCAGCCCCCTTTGCAACGGCAGTCATCGGGTCAATGTCGGTATCGACATTAGGCGTTACCTGCTCGCGAAGCATTTCACGAAGAACAGGTGAATAAGTCGGACCACCTACGAGAATTAGTTTGTCGAGATCAGAACCGGAAAGACCGTTGCGTTTCAGCAGGTCTTTGGTGATGTTGATGGCTTTTTGGAATACTTTGGCAAGAACCGGTTTCAGTTGTTCTTGGGTAACAACGAGGTCAAGCTCGATTTCGTTACCCTCGTCATCTTCGCCAAACTCGTCGAGTTGCGAAGTGATATCTGCCTGGGCTTTGAACGAAAGTTGGTTCTTTGCTTGTTCGGCATAGAACTTCATAGCATCACGAAGAATGTTGCGTGTAGCATCATTTGACATGATTTCGTCTATAACGAAATTCTCCTGAAGATAAGGAATTATGATGTCGTCAACTACAGCATAGTCAAGGTTTTTACCACCGAGATAGTTGTCGCCCTCGGTATCCTTAACCTGCATGATACCATCCTCGACTTTGATAAGAGCAGCATCGAATGTACCACCGCCGAAGTCAAACACGAGCCATTGTCCGTTCTTATTTGCAGAACTTAAGCCATAGGCCATAGAAGCGGCTATCGGCTCTTGGAGAAGTTCGCAGTGTCCGATACCTGCGAGCTGTGCCGCACGTTTAGTAGCAGCGATTTGGTCTGCCTTGAACTTAGCAGGGATTGTTATAACTGCCGCTGAAACATTTTCATCGCCGATGAAAGATTTGAGAGTTTTAAGGATTTCGGCTGAAAGTTGTTCAGGCGAGTATGAGGCTTCCATATTTGAACTAAAACTTGTCTTGTCCGTTCCCATGTCGCGCTTGAACTCGATGAAAACATTGACCTTTCCATTCGTCCAGTTTTTGGTTGCCTGAGATTTAGCTTGGCGAAGGTCGTTATACGCGCTATCACCAACCTTAACTACTTTTTTTCTTGTGAATGATACACAAGAAGGAAGTGTATCTTTGAGTGTATCGGTCTTTTTTATGACCGGCTCGCCACCCTCCATCTTGCATATTGCGGAATTGGTTGTACCCAAATCAATTCCGAATTTCATTTTTGCCTGTGCCATTGATATATGGAGATTATAAGTTTTGACTTACTGTGATTTGTGCAGACTGTATCATCTTGCCCTGATAGTTAATCTGAGGCTTGATGATTCCGGTAATAATCTGCTTGCCCTCGGGAAGATTTTCATCTTCAACAAAATTGGCGGTTACTTTCATGCCATCGTGATAATCCTTGCCAAGCATATCGACAAGTTCGTAACCATTAGCAAGAAGATTATCTTTCATTTGTTTAATTGACTTTGAGAGCTGCTTATGACCTCGTACCGAGCTATCCATTTTGTAGAGAGTCATCTTCATAAATGTAATTCTATCAGCAAGGGTGGTAATAAGTTTTTGTTCGGTGTCAGTTCCACCACCAGTTGTGGTAGGGATAGAGCCAATCTGCTTAGAGAGGGATTGCATCTCAGACATTTCGGATGAGAGGCGATTTACGATTTCTTCGTTTAGCTTATCTGCTTTAGCCGAAAGCGAGGCAACTTCATTACCACGTTTAGTAAGCAGACGACCAAAGATGAAAGCGATGACAGCAATAACCAATGCGAGAACAATAAAAATCCACATACCAGTTTGGGATTTTTTCGCAATGGTTTGATTAAGGTTGTCCGAGTTGATCTGAATTTGCTCTTGCGTAGTAGATATGTTTATATTGAGACTATCTGCAAGAGCGGCTACGCTTTTGTTGGTTTCCACTAAGACCGATTTCAGGGAGTCAATCTCATTAGACTGCGCGGAAATGGTATAGTTAAGAGAAGTAACTTCTGATTTAAGAGCGTCGTTTTCGCGCTGAAGGGTTTGTACTGTTGCGTCGGTCGCTTGAATTTTATTAAAGCAAGTACGCAGGGAGTCGTTCGCAGGGCTTGCAAACGACACATTGGCTATAAATGCAATGACAAGGGTTAGGATGAATTTGTTCATAACACGTTGCAGAGGAATATTATAATTGCGATGATGATTGCAACCCAACATCCTACAGGAAGGCCATCATCGGAAGATGATGAACTTGTAGTTGAGGTTCTTGGTGTTGTTGAAGAAGTCGTTCTCGTAGTCGATGAAGAATAGCTTGAACGACTGGAAAATGAACTGGAGTATGTAGAGATGCCGAGGTCATCGCACATACCTTTGAGAGACTGACGATTTGGATTGTATCGTTTAGTCTTAAACTCAGATTCCATATCGAAGGTGTCCATTAGGAGAGTCGCTTTCCATGCTTCACGCACTACGGGCTTGATATTATCAAGGAGTGTAGAACCAACCAAAGAAGGGTTAATACCACGACGCTTACATTCTTCAATCATGCGACCAAAGGTGTTCTGCGCCTGATTGACCTCCTCGATAATGTTGTGTAAAGCATTACCAACAACTTGCGTTGAGAGCGAGATGTAGAAAGAGTTGGAAGCTCCAAGTTTTGACTTGATGGTCTGCAACAACGGTTTCGTGTTGTTGAGCAGAGTAACGGAGTGAGAAATTTTGTCGGGTAACTGGCAGAACTTTCTCAATTCCTCTTTCACCTTGCGAGTTTCGATAGCGACCTCGACAGGAGGCATATTGTCAACTGCCTGTTTCAAGATGTCATAGTTCTCTTTACATCTGTCTTTAGTGAGTTGTCCTACGGCAATCGACAAAGCATAGGATTGAAGCACCATAGCCTTGCGAGGACTTTCCACATCTGAGTCAGGGGCATTGTTATAGTAGTTGATGCCGCATTGGAGTATCTGCTTTGCAAGACTATCTGCCGCCATCTGATATTGGGGACTGGAAGCTCCGGCAATATCCTTTACCTGCTTTAACGCAGATTTTGTTGAGTTCATCAACTTAGTACCTGCGGCAAGACTGGCTTCGGGATTTTTCGAATCTGCATTTTTGGCAACGGCTATTGCGGAGTTAATAGCTGAGATAGGTTCATCAAGCGCACTTTTGCTTACAATGGCACGGTCAGTGGCATTGGTACAAGCAGATAAAAGTTTGCTTGCAGGAACTTCTTTAAGCAGTTCCGCAATTATAAGCTCAGCAAGATCGTCTTCTGATAGTTGAAGTTTGGAGAGGCCTAATGCTTGAAGCAATTCTGTGCGATAGGCAGAATTGTGAATGACTTTAGAGATGTTATTAAGACCGGTGGCTGTATTATCCTCTATAAAGGCCAAAACGCCGGAATTGATTAAAGAGGAATATGTTTCTTTCTTCAGGAAGATTTCTTCGGCCTTCTCTCGGTTTCCGGCTTGCAGATGCTTCAAGGCAATCTCGTCCATCGGTGAACCGTTGATAAACCAAAAGAACGCATATTTTAGTTGGTCTTTGTCAAGGTTTATAGCTGTATTAGCCGCAGCAATACTATCAGGCATTCTAACCGGTTTATTGGTCAAAATCGTCCCAAAGTCATTAGGAAAGGCCACCTCCTTCCCGACCTTAGCAAACGCAGCCAAGCGATTTTGGTTTCCGACTCTCTCTTTCAATGGAGAGTTGGAAAGAACGCCCAATATTCTGTATGGGTTTGGGGCACCTATGTGAATTGACCGGCGTCAATATGTGGCTCATGGATCGCGATTGGCGGTTAATTGG
>JAIECF010000117.1 GCA_029068655.1 Muribaculaceae bacterium
GTATTAAGATTATAATCTCATGACAGTATCGGAAAGCCTATTGCAAATCGCTGAGCTAACCAAACAGAACCTCCAAATTCTTCAGGTGCTCAACGATTCGTTCTATACCAAATCGAACCACCTTTCAACCACGGTGGGTGAGGTTACATACACCATACCATCATATATAGCTCTTGAGAACAAGGTAAACCATGTGCAGGACGCATTTAACAACCTTGTACACGCTGCAAAATCCGGAGAGGCCTGGTTTAATTTTGATGGCAATTCAAGGGAAATAAAGGTCATTGGATACCAACAGGCGCCATCCCCGGTTGATCTCAAGGCACCTGAATATTTCGAAACCGAGTCCCGTCAACTCTTCAAGGATATGCTGACCCCTCAGCCATACCTTGGATTTGACATGTCGGAACTCCCGGATGATGTCACCCAGGTTCGCGTTAAAAAAGTAATCCCATACCATACGACCCTTCGCAACATCCTCGATATTGGGGATGAGGCGATGAGAGCAATGACATGGGCCGAACTCATATCGAAACGAAACTCGGCGGACAAGGACTTTGAGCCTGGAAAGGATTACCTCGAATATGAATCCATATATACCCTACCTATACGCAATTGCACAAGGTCCGGTTCGTATGTTATTGAGGAGATCCTAACGGACCAAATCACTGAGAACTTCGAAAATGTTATATCGGTCCGCATTAGTGACCTTACACCGTTATTGCGGACCGAATTTGATGGCATTGAGAAAACATACCTCGAGGCCAATGACGTGCTTGTAACTTACGACGGCTCTGCAAAACTCCGTATTAAGAGCATAAATATTGCGGCACGCACTATGGAACTCATTATCCTATCCGGTGAGTATGTCAATCCAATCGCTGCCGGTAAGGATATTAAGGTCGCTCCAGGTGCGACTGTATTTGATTCAGTATCAGACTATTCCATCTTAAAACTATACAGTTCTCCTGATACAAACCGCGAGCTCCATATACCTCTCGAAGAGGATGATTTGGTGTACATCACTGTCGCCCCAATCAATCCACGCCTTAATATACAAACAACATGGGGCACAGGCCTGGTTGTAAAGACCGGCAATCTCAGGATGGAGGATGGTACCGCGTTCAAATCATACTATGATAAGAATGTCGCCAATATTGGTGATGCAATGATTGAACTTGCAACCATAGCCTACCCATCCATCACAAAATATAGTCAGGATGATTGGCAAAAGATTAAGAGCGCGGAGAATCTTGGTGAGGACAATATCCGATATTCGGTGGTTCAAATCAATAAACACCTTAATGATTCGGATGCCGTGAAGAATATCCGTGCCTTATACTCACAAAAGAAGCAGTATCAGACCGACCTTGCTGAGGTGCAGGCCCGAATTGCGTCCTTAACGGAGTCCCTCGCCGAAATATCATTTGATGATATGTCCGGTACACGTTCGGCATATACCGCACAAATTGCCGAGCTCAAGGATCAACAAAATAACCTTATAACATCAATCAATAAGATTGTTGATAACATTTCACTCGCGGCCAATAATGCGGAAATCCCGATTGAGGCTGGCAAGTTCCGTATACGTGGCTACTTTGACATCGAGTCATATATAAAAACAATGGCGAGTGCGTTTGGCCTTGGCCAGGAAGATTATGATCAAATTGATCGAAACCTTCTCGGCATTGAGGTCCGCTACCGTTATCGCAACTCCGATATACCTCAGGCAAACGTTTCGGTCATTGATGAATTTTTGTTTACTGAGTGGTCAGTATACCAACCACCATATCGCGAGCGTTATATGAACTATGACAAAGGCCAATATACGCTTGAATATCAGCCGATTAACTATTCTGCCAATGAACCTAAATTCAACCAGATAGATATTCCAATATCACAAGGTGAAACTGTTGAGATGCAGGTTCGTGTCGTTTGGGGATTTGGCCATCCATTTATTAAGACAGCAACTGATTGGTCCAATATACAAACCATTGACTTCCCACCGGAGTTGGTTAAGGATGTTCAGGTTACTACAATCATCGAGGAAAATAATTCGGACATTGAAACAAACCGATTCGAAACCATCCTCCGAACCAAAGGTGTTACAGGCCATATAGAGGACGAAATTGATGACCAGGATGTCAAATTCTTCCATAAACCCGAATCAATCAGCTCCGGCTTCTACACCCCGGAACGCCGTATCATTCCTCTCAAGGACAAATTGATTGATATGGATAGTAAGATTACCGAGGTCACCGATATGATCCAAGGCACAACTTCCGAGGCCCTTACTGTTCAGGTGGTTGTTGACAATGTGGCCGTGGGTGTCCTTGCCGATATCGAAAACATTATCCAACTTCCGGCGTATAATGGTATCAAATCGTATGTTGAAGGTGATACAAATGTTCCGACCGGCACATCATTTAAGGATAAATACCAAAACGCATATGTTACGGCATCAATAGTCCTTAAAAACAACACTAACCATACAGTTAACCTCTTCTCGGTAATGCCAGGTGCACGAAACACTGAAATCGCGGACCTTGAGAATGTCCGTTATCCAAAAACCGATTTTGTTGCGACCGAAACATATACCGAAGGACCGGAACAAGAGGAGGATAATACAGCGAGTGATAATATCGCAACCCTTGCCGATATGGCAACCGGCCCCGGATTGGCCGTTATACCGGGCCTAACGGAAGAAGTCGACGAAAAGGTCGAACTGGGTGATGTTAAGGATGAGGTCGCCAATGACGATGCCGGAGAAATAGAAAAACCATCCAGGCCGCCAAAACCATCAAATCCGGTTATCGAAAAAACAAGAAATGTCGGTCCGATCATAGTTTATCCGGTTGGCGATGAGTTTGCTGCGAAAATGCAGTCCGCAAACCAGGTCATTACATATAGGCGTACAAATCCTTATAACAATGCACCTTTAAGTACCGGTGGGCTTTATCCGGAACTTTATATGGAATCCCACGAAAAGGGAAACCTTACTGAACCACTTAACGAGGGCACACTTAACGTGTGGCCGATAACAACATCGGAGTATGGCATGTGTATTGAGTCCGATGCAGTTAGTTCAAAACTCGTCCTCGCACCAGGCGAATCGGTACAATATGCCCTGCAGATTGAATATAGGATGGGATCAATTAGCAATACGTCAAAATCGTATACGCTTGCATTCAATGTTCGCAATTCCCTTTACCTTGATCCGTTATATTATGAGATCACCTTTGTTGCGAAGTATAATCAGTCGGCAACGGACCTTCTCTCATCGGCGAAGACATCAGTTCAAGGTATGACCAAATATAGTGTAGTCGTTCGTTAATGAACCCAATAGTCAAAAAACTCAGATCAGAAGAGCTGGATTGTAATGATACCCAGCTCTTCTTTTCGACACTCATTAAAGGCCTCATGAGTGACCTTAACCGGCTTATCAAAATTCGTCAGGTTCCGGTGCCACATATGATTATCAATACCGGCGATGATACGATGTGGTTGCTTGAGAAGGATTATGACCGTTCAAAGGAGCCATTCGAAAACACGAACGAACAGTATATATACAATATTGTTCCGCGTTGTGTTGTAAATCTTGGATCGCTTGACATGGTCCCCGACCAGCTCACCAATCCTTATGCCCGTGGCCAATTCCAGTATGAGTATGAGGACCAACTATATACGCTATCGGCCGAGTTTCGTCGTATGCCTGTAAAGGTTCAGGTGAGCCTTAAATACGTATTTGATACGTTCCGCGATGTGCTTGAAATGATGCAGCATGTTTGTTGCAAACTCGCATTTGTCCGGACATTCAAATTCGTGTATCTTGGCCAAACCATTTCGTGCACCTATAAGATACCGGAGTCAGTCGAGGATCAGCATATGACCGAAATTACCGGCGATACAAATGAGTCCAGGGATCGAACCGTTGAGCTTACGCTTGAGGTTGAATCGAACCTCCCTATATATTCATCACCAACCATTACTGAGGATGTCCGCATTGCACATCCAATACAAAATTTAACATCGGAAGGCCATGAGATTGCTTCGCGCGACTATGCGTCCAGGTCGGGTTATAGAGGTCCTCGGTTCGGGAAACGTTAAGTGCTCGGCACCAGGCCTGTTTTCCGAGGAGGACAAGGAAAACCTCCCAACCGTTATGCCATTCTTTGGACTTCATGCCAATTCCTATTCGGAGCCCAAGGTCCAGGACGAGGTGTGGGTACTCAATGTCGAGGACAATCCACTTCAGTTATTTTGGTTCCGCAAGGATGACCGAACCGAACATAACCAGGACATCGAGCAGGAAGAGAATGTGGAGATCCTTGTGAATCGTGAGGCCGGTACCGGCTATGCCACCATATATTTTTCGGACGGTACCGGTTGGATGTTCCGGAATGGGGATTCCTTTATAAACATTATGAAGGATGGTTCGATTCTGTTGGATCCAAATATAAACAATAGGGTGATCCATTGTTGTAGCAATTCAATATCGCTGGGATCCAAGGATGGCTCCAAGCATCAGGCCGGATATGGTGATGAGATTCGCAAGGCGCTTGAAATGATTCAATCATGCCTGTCCGCGATCAAAACTGCCGCTGAAAGCAATTATATAACGAACCCAATCGCCACGGCCATTGGTTCAACCATCTCCCAACTCAATTCACAAATAACCAAAACAGTATCACCAAACGTAACTCTTGACTAATATGGAATTTAGACCAATCGGAACCCGATATGAAGGTATGGGCCGGTACGATATTGTGAAGCACCGACCATATGACTATAAAAAGAAAGGGTTATTAAAGCTTGTGATGCCGGCAGTCATTACTGACACCAAAAACAAGACCACCCGGCTTATCCTGGATTTCGTGGAGGCTGTCCAACTATTCCTCCTATCATATGTGGATGAGCTCAAGCAATTCAAGAATCCTCATTGGAAGTGGTTTTAAGTGGTTTTTAACGGCCGAAAATAGCAAAGGTGATAACTTATACGGTTACCACCTTTTTCTTTGTTATATGCGCTCTAAACGCGCTTATTCGAGTGTTATGTCAACGATGCCGTATATGTATTCGTCATAGATGAAAACATTTTCTTCGACCCAGCCCATACGATTTGGCGCGATGATTTTTGGAAGGTCGATTTCGCGCCTGATGAGCGAAACGAAATGCTCGAATTTGGACCGAACAAGAAATCCGGACGCGAAGTTGATGGGATCGACATATATATCGTTTTGGATCCGATGGGTTGTATTGTACCAGTCGGACTTGATTTCCTGGGCAAGCTTGGTTATCTCGTTATATAGGCATCGATCCATTGCGAAGCCTTGCGCCTTGAGTGTGCCGACGATTTCATTATATAAGGCGCCGAATACGAGAACGAAGATGTCGGCGTGCTTTAATTGAGTGATTGTGATTCTATATTCCATAAGGTATCCTCCTTTCATTGATTTGTATTAGTTCTCATCCTCGAAGTCCTCCTCCATTGGGCCGAAGAGGAACTCGACGAATTTGTCCCGATCCCAGAATTTGTCGATGATCTTTTCTCCGATCCAGCACCATCCTCCGAGGATTGCCATTACTACTGCGCCCATGAGGCAGGTGAGAGCCATATGTTCCATGAATACTTCCATTGTTCCTTTATTTTATCTGTTACGAATATATATAACAAAGGACCCACTAAAATTTAATACAAATCAAAGAAAATTTGCCTGAAAATTTCTTTTAGTGGGCCTTGCAGAAAAATAAAACAATGGAAGAAAAATTTGTGGCTCCGGTGAGATTCGAACTCACGACCTGGTCTTTAGGAGAGACCCGCTCTTCCAACTGGGCTACGGAGTCAATTTGAGAGGGAGGTGGGACTCGAACCCACAAGGGTATTTTACACCGCCGGTTTAGAAGACCGGCACGCTTCCAATTACGTTCTACACCCCCAGGTAGGCTATGATAACGGACATCACAAGATTGCCTGATCGCCTGTTATATATAAAATACGCGTTACCGGTTTCCCGTTTATTCTTTTTGAACTCAACATCAACGAAAAGTTTATCAAGGAATGCCGTAATGTCCCGGTCAAGCTCGTCGATCCGACATTGGCCGATTCGATCCTTAATAAAGGATTCAATGACTCGCGTTTGATTTTTGAATCGATCAAATCTGTCCTCCCCGTTGTCATATCGTAGGTTCCAGGCCCATTCCGGCCAAATACCGTTTGATGACCATGTCGTAAACATTGCCTCCCGGTAAATCTGAACGATTGGTGTGATGCGGGTTTCATCAAGCCTTATATCGGGATTTGATATGTCCTCGGTATTCAGGATTGACATTTGTGTTTGATTTTACGTGTATACTTCTTTTTGTTTTTGGTCTCCTTGGTAAGCATCCGGCGCCGGATGAGCTGGGAGAGCTCACGCTCACCCCAACTCAGGCCGTCAAATGTTATTGTTCGAGGAGACTTGCAAGTCCTTCGCATAAGTTCTCGTCTTTTTTGATGAAACTAATTACCTTCTTGAGGCGCTGTGAGATTCGACCGGAGGTTACATTGAGTTCCTCGGCAAGTTCATTTACCTGCTTCTCCTCGTATCCGCAGATTCCGAAGTAGTGATAGAAGCAGTAGGCGTCCGTTTTGTTGCAGTGGGTGTCGATCTCAAGCCTCAACTGCTCAAAGATATCACCGTTGGCGAACTTGGCCGACTCGTAGATACCATAACGCATCTCGCGGTTCATATTGTCATTATCACCCTGAGGATTGGTGACGTTCGAAATGCTCACCGAGGTGAATGTTGTGGTTCCGATGCCGGCCGGTGATGCCGCGGCCACGTACGGATCCTCATTGGACTCCTGTGCCTTCTTTGCAGCCTCATTGGCCTTGCGGATCTGGTCCTGGGTGTAGGAGGTCAACTTAACCG
>JAIECF010000118.1 GCA_029068655.1 Muribaculaceae bacterium
GTTACATGGAGCGTGGTATTCGTCGAATTCCTATGTTCTACCAGGACATTGAGGCTTTAGAAGAAAAGGGGCATTTTTGCCCCTTTTCTCTTACTTTTTGGGCTTGCGCTTCTGTACAAGGGTAAATTCAAACTTTTCTGTCCCAATTTCAAAGGCAATTTGCCGCTCTTTGTTTACAATTTGCAGATTTTCGACAGAAAACTGGCTGTTTTCGCTCAAAAACTGCGCAATTTCCGCGATAATCCCCGCTTTGGTTGCGTTCTCTTTCCTCTGCCGCTTGTCGAACTTGTAAGCGGTGGGAGCCTTGCGTGTTCCAGCGTGGGCGAACTTTTGCGCGGCTTTCAGTTTATCCGGGGAAAGATCAAAGCTCATTTTTTCGTCATGATCGATGGCCTTGTCTGACTCATACACCTGTTCGGCTTCTTCCCGCGAACACTTCAAACCGTTCATAATTCGCTCGATCTGCTGTTCGTCATTCTTTCGAGCCGTCTGCTTTCACTCCTTCCCTTTAAGGTGGGGCGGGTTTTACCCCGCCCCGTTTGGGTCAGTCCTCGCCGCCCTCGTCCTCGGTTTCGGCCTCGTCAGCGATGGTGAAAAGGCTCTTGCCCTTCACCACGTCCTTGATAACGCGGCCTTCGTCTTTCAACTGCCGCACCAGCGCGGCAACTTTCTGATTGTTGAAGTCCGCGAACTCGGGGACGCCCTTCTGAATCTCGGTACAGGTGACGCCCTCGGTCTGCACCCGCAGGAAGTCCAGAATCAGGGACTTGTGCCCGGCGTTCTGCTCCTGGGTCTTGGTGGGCTTCTTGTCGGCGCTGTTCTTCTTCGCCAACAGGTCGCGCTCTTTCTCGATGAACTCTAGCGCGTCCGCCACAGTGGTGCCGAACTGAACGTCCTTGCCGGTCAGGAGCGCGGCAATGTCAGCGAAACGGTGATCCTTAGTGATGCGGGGAGCCTTAACAGTGTTCTTATCCATATCTTTTCTTCCTTTCTGGTTTTTTAGACTGTCCTTGTCTTGTTGAATTTATTATATCATAGGTTGAACGGTTTGTCAAGAGGTTTTTTCAACTTGCCGAAAATATTTTTTCGAGCGCCCTTTTCAATCCGCCTTGCCTTTGATACCTCTATTATAGCAGGTTTGGAGCGGTCTGTCAAGTCCCTTTTTCAATTTTCAAAGTACATTTTTTGAAGCCGTTCTCTCTTGACTTCTTAACCATTATACCACATCAGGTCGAGCTTGTCAAGAGGGAATTTCTTTTGTTTTGGAAGAATTTTCACTGTCGCTGTTCGCCGTTCGTTCTCTCCCTCAGCTGTACTTATTATACTATAGAGGGCCGGGAATTGCAAGATGGTATTTTGCACAAAGAATCGGCCTTTCGGGATTTATATTTTGTTCATTTCACCTATTGACAACGAGACAAAAATTTGATATAATGGTAGGTTGCGCAAATTCGGCGCGTTGCGACCAGAAACGCGCCGCCCAACCTCTCAATTATTGAGAAGCTGGGCGAGAGCATATTCTATATCATCTTGTAAATCTTGTAATTCTTGGATAATTTCTTTTTTTGAATCCATTTGGCAACAGTTTCGCTTCTCAAAGGGGCAACAAGTACAACTAAAATTGTCACTGATGAAATCGCACAGGTACATAGCTTACTCCTTCTTCTCTTGATGTTGTTATTATACCACAGAGAGGGGGTGTGTGTCAACCCCTCTCTGTGAAATTTTTTAGCTTTTCAGCTTCTCGACAATCTCCTTCAGCTCTTCAATTTTGTCGTAGTAATGGCCAATCAGAAGGTCAATAGGAGTCCATTCACCTGTGCGCCAATCCCAATCGCCTTCATTCCAGATATAAGCGCCGGGCTTCCCAATGTTGTCATGATTGATACCTTCATCTTCGCACCGCGTCTCGAAGATTTCAACAGCCTTTTCATCAGCCAGAAAAACCGCCAAGACATCATCGCAAAAGTTGCGGCCAGAGAATGAAATCTTTTTCTCTTCGCCATCCAGGCCGAAAATTCGGCCTTCACCATCCTTATACTGTAGTTCCCGCTCGTATTCCTCGCATTCACAGCAGTCGGAAAATTCCTTGCCGTCATTGGCGATATAAATTGTTTTCATTGATACATCTCTTCCTTTCTTATTTTGTAAGAACATTTTACCATATTTTTTGTTATTTGTCAATAGGTAAATTTACTTAATTTTAATCCGCTCAACCTCCGTCCCGGTGCCATAGGTATTCTGGAAATAACTGGTATACCGAGCTAAATCCTTATCGGCCTCCTTAATATTCTTAGCGCTCCTGGAAAACTCTCCAGTGACCCATGCGCCGGACCACGGCTCATAGAAGCCGGCCCGAATGATCTGCTCAATCATCTTGTCCCTCCTTTACTGTAAACATAGTATAGCATAGAATCAGGAAAAACGCAATATCGGAAAATTGCACAAAAAATACGTAAAAAATTTGTAACATTATCCTCTTGACAAAACTCCGGTCGTTGCGGCAAGGAGCGCGCCGACAACGACCGGCCGAACATGATTGAATAGGACCAAAGAAAAACCCGCCCGGATTTCTCCGAGCGGGTAGTCGCTTAAATAACTTCTGGATGTTGTTCGTCCGGCAAGATTTGGAACATGTCGTCTCCACCGTCCATGTAACCTTCTGCTTGCAACCACTCCAGCAGTTTTACTTGATCCTCAGTCAAAAGGAGCTGTCTTGCAACGTCTCCATAAGAGTCGATAACCATAACCAAAGTCCGTTTACTCTCCATTTGCTTTCCTCTCCTTCCTTAAATGGCGTTGCCGAACTTGACCAGCCGAGCCTTGCCTGTCCACTCAGGCCCGGCCAGCTTCTTCGCCGCGCACCGGGCGCGGTTCATGTCGCGGGCGACCACGGAAAACAGCTTGCCATTGGAGTTGAAAGTGTAAGTACCAGTCATTTTATCTTCCTTTCCGGTTTGGGAGGTGTCCTTCCTCTATGGTGTTATTATAGCACGCGGGAAGGGGTTTGTCAACCCCATTTTGAAATTTTTTGAGGGAGGGGAGGGGTTAGTCCCCCCCTCTCTCAATCTCCACCACGACAGCGGAAAAATAACTCTTGCCCTTCTCCACCACTTTTTCCACAAGACTATCGTCCTTCAGGCCGCGCATGAGGGCGGAAATGCGCTGGTTGTTCAGGTCGTTCAGCTCGGGAATACCCTTGCCGATTTCGGTGCAGGTGTAGAAGTGGTTAGGATTGGCCCGCAGGAAGTCCAGAATCTTGGCCTTGAAACCCTCATTCTCGAACTGCTTCGCGGTGGGCTTGCGCTTGGTGCTGGCCGCTTTGTTGTCCAGCGCGGCAATCATGCCCTCCAGCTTGGCGACGACCTCACGCAAGTCGTACTCGTTGCCCTCATAGGCGAAGGTGAAACCGTCATAGTCGCTTACGACATCAACAGCGACGGCCAGGGCCTTCTTGTTGGTCAGCTTGTTAGTCATATCTCTTACTTCCTTTCTGGTTTTTAGGTGTTTCCCTCACCTGATGTATTAAGTATACCACAGAGTGGGCTACTTGTCAAGGGGTTTTTAAAAAATTTTTTCGCGTGGGACAGATCGCTAAGCGGCCCACCCCATCGGAATAGTGGGACATTTCCGCAAACTGCGGAACAAGGCGCGTTGGAAATCAGTAGGCGACTCCCTGTCAATCTGATTCTTGAAAAGTTCTTTGACAAGGCTTTTGTGTTGCCGGAAGCAATAGGCCATAATCTGCGCTTCAATTTGCACATCTTCTAGCCCTGTATGACTTTCGACAAACTCATTATCACCACTAATGAATCGCCACAAAACCTCGGCAGTTTTCCGCAATTGACCATTCTTGGTTAAATAGCCGTTAGCTTCGCAAAAATCCCGGTATGTTGGCATTTTACAAATTACGCTGTTGGCCATTTTCATGGTACACCAAATTTTTGTACCATAGGGGAACCAATAGCGGAACTTACTGCTTGTGGTCCATCGTAAAGTGGTGTTTAGAGCATTTAGGTCAAATCGTGCATTGTGGGCAACGACCTCTTCAATCTCAAAAAGTTCCATGTCTTGCAACATAGCTTTGCGGATTTTATAAGTATTTGCCTTAATGCGGCGGCCCTCTTGCAAGTCGCGCTCATACCGCGGAATCTTACTTGCATAGTAGGCGGTTTGCATTAGTTCGCGCTCTCCATCGAAAATATCACTATTAACGTAGGAGCGCGCCGCGTAGACGTTACCGCGTGTGTCGCAGACCTGCCAACCGCAATCATACACCAAAACATTAGACATATCGAGCTTGCCCGTGTCAGTGGTGATAGTGTTGGCAGTTTCCGTATCTACGACAAGGACATAATGCCGTCGCTTGTCAATCGGCACTGGTTATCACTACCTTTCCTCTTGTTTACGTTACCTATTATACCACAGGCTATAAGGCTTGTCAATAGGCTTCGTAAAAATTTTTTTGATTTTCAAGGTGCTTGTCAGGAGGGCAGGCAGGATATTCTCCTGCACAAGTATGCCGGTGCCCGTTAAGACGATCCCGGCCAGTGACTGGTGGCCAATTTCCTCTGCCCTCCTGACATTATTTATTATACTACGGGGCAACCAATTTGTCTATTGTGAATAATGACAAATACGGGAGGATTCTGCTCTTGATATTTGTGCAAATTTTCTCTTGACAAATTGTTGACCCGGGTGTATAATAAAAATTCGGCTCGTTTCGGG
>JAIECF010000119.1 GCA_029068655.1 Muribaculaceae bacterium
AAGTCTGTGATCCGAGTAGGAATATCACCGATACGGGCAACAGTTCTCCACGGGAGCTTTTCTTCCGGACTGCGGGTCTCGTTATTGACATAATGAGGATCATCATTGGACATCAGATACGCACGTCCATCATACGGGTCAAAGACCATATACACCAAACGATTGTCGGTATGTTTGGTCATCTCCTTACGATCGTTCATTCCGTATCCAAATACTCCAGGGATTGTAGACATTGCTCCGATAATGGTACGATTAACAATCTGGGACAACGACTCACTGGTGATGGCATGATCCCACCGGTCTAGGTTATGGATCAAGCCCAGTATCCCGGAGTCATTATAAACACCGGCGTACCCGGCATATGCGCCGTTGTCAGGGTATGTTCGGATCTCCATCAGCTGGTACCGACCATCGTTAATCATAGCTCCGTTATATTTGAATTGCCGCGTCTGGTCGATGTAATCGACATAACGATTAGGTTTCAAATTCCAACGGAGGCGTTCCTGACGCATCATCTGACGAAGACCATCCGGATTCAGATAACGGAGAATCTCTTCCGGAGTGGTCTTTACAACCTCACCACTGGGAAGGATTGAGTTACCCATGTTATTCACCTCTCTTAGTTGTCATTTATACGTTGAGTCATGAGCATAATGCAGTTATAAAGGAGTAATTTTTTAATTGTATATTATCCCGGTAACCCCAGTCTTAAAATCTTCATAAGGAGGCTAATCATTATGGAACAAACTAAAACCAATAGCACCACCATGACCGGTATCCCCCCGTTCATGGGAGTCCCGCAAGACCTGCTCAGCGATGCCGTTCGCGAGCATCAGGCACTGCTCATCAGCCTGTCTCAGCTGTACGCCAAGAAGAACCACGACTATGGCGACTCCTTCCATGAGACATACCTGGAGGAAGGTATGGCGATGGCCCGCATCCGGCTGAGCGATAAACTGAATCGCTTCAAGCGATTGACTAAGCTGGCCGGCAGCCCTGAGGTCAAGGACGAGTCCGTCCGTGATACATTGATGGACATTGCCAACTATGCTCTGATGACCGTAATGGAGCTGGATCGGGAGTCCCTTACACCGTGACATGATGAATCAAACATTTGGTACAAGGAGGAGAAACATGATCTAACAAAACACGGGAGGTGATATAATGCAGATCACAATTGGTGAGATCACAGATATCATTCTTCCATATACCAACAGCATCGAGATTGCGCAGTATCATGGGCGGCCATACGTAACCGCCAGAATGAGTAATTCAGATCATCTTTGTTGTTTCATCATGTACATAACCCAAACTGCTCCACATGTGTATGCGATGGCAGATGGGTACCACGACACCGCTGGTATGCGGTATATACCAGATGTATCAATTGAACACCCACTCATCGCCGAACGGGATATGGCAAGACGGCTATATGGTACTGGTTCATGGGAGCCATTCACGGACGTCAGAACTAACGTCGGCGTTGATGAGTTCGTTTCGTACTTGATCGATTGTCTATCATCATATAGGTTGATTCGGTACAATGTCAATCGGAAAGATGAGTTAGTTAACGGAGCCGATATACGGAGTACGCGGATTAAGCGTGCTATCGAGAAAGCTTTCAAAGATCACGGTTATCACATTGGCACAATCGGAGACCTGGTTGAGTTAACAATGGTCAAGAAGAAAACGATTCAATTCAAAGGACTGAAGTCCAAAGAGATGAAAACAATCGTCACACGTCTTAAGACATTCGGACTCAGCTGTTCGATAGAAGATGACTTCATCACGGCTGTGGAATTTGATAGGAGATAACATATGAGCCAATTACAGGAGATCATCGTCGGCCGTCAGTATCGGCATTTCAAGGGTACCATCTATGAAGTTGACGCGATTGCGGAGCATACCGAGACGCATGAGAAGTTGGTCATGTATCACAGCGTCAATGCGCACAAGAAGATTTGGGCCCGCCCGTACAATATGTTTGCCTCTAAAGTAGACAAGCTCAAGTACCCCGATGTGGAAGCCGAATGGCGCTTTACCCCGGTTGTCGCCGGAGAATAATATCAGGAGGAATTTGTTATGAGACCTATGATCAGTATCGTGAAACCCAGCGCGGAACACCTGACCAATGTTCCGGAACCCACTGATGCCGTTGGCGTTATGCAGTGGCTGGAAGCCATCGGCCGCACCTGTTACAAGTCCGAAGATAAGATCTCCCCTATCAGCGCCCAGAAGTTCATCGAGAACATCTTCAAGCGGAAGCACTGGGCGATGTTGGAGCACTATATCTTCGTCTTTGAGGTGGATGAAGCAGACATCAACTATATGAGGGACATGTTCGTCATCTCTACCGGCTATGACAGCGATGTTGCTGAGAAGATGAACTACATCCGGATGTCCACAGAGCAGATCCCGCCCATTGCTGAGCCGGGTAATGAGATCAAATATCGCAGTTACATCAGTGGCTCCGCTACTGCGTTCAACTATCTCTTGGAGGCCATGCAGAAGGCGGATATGAATCTGAACGCCAATAACGGTAATGAGAACACCATTGGTCGCATCTGTGAGTACATGCAGACCATTCTGCCTGAGATCTTCCGTGATCCTGATTTGGAGCATACCTTGGACGGAGTCACCGCCCCTGGTCACAACCCTCATCGCAAGGATATCCGGCTACTGAGCCGTGCTGAAGTTCGAGCGCTTCCTCTGGAGCTGCGTAAGGTTCATGACTTCATGACGTTCCGCATCATCACTGATCGCGGCGTGACGCACGAGCTGGTCCGGCACCGTCCGATGTCCTATGCAATGGAGAGCACCAGATACTGCAACTACGGGAACAAGGGCTACCAGTTCATCCTGCCCGAGTGGCTCTGTAATCCTGTAGACGGTGATCTCACCGAGCAGAAGCTGCTGCTGGATCCCGAGTGGATGAAGGAATATGTCGGCCTCTTTGACCGTCCCAGAAACTGGCCTCTCAGCGCAGCAACGACAGCGTGGCTGAATTTAGCTATCTGCAGTGCAGATAGCTATGAGATTATGCTGCGATACGGAAACAAGCGTCCTGAACAGTGCCGGGCTGTTTTGCCTCACGATATCAAAGCGGAGATCATCATGACTGGGCGGCTCAATGAGTGGACCCATTTCTTCAACATGCGGATCCCCGCCACGGCGCATCCGGATATGCGTATGATCAGCCGGCCCATGATGTTCGCCGCCTGCGAGTATGATCGTGAGCTGTACGAGGCTCAGCATGATGCACTCATGGGAGGGAAGTAAACATGTATCAATCCAAGCCGCATGAAAAGACATTTCAGATGCAGCCGATCGGCGTCGCATATACCTGTGAGATCTGCAACGAGGGTGAGATGATCGACGCCGGAGATCCCCGTCAGATGTTAATGAGTAATCCGCCGAAGATGGGGCTTATTCGGCATATCTGCAACAAGTGCGGAGCAGAAATGAAGCTCCCGCAATCATATCCCCGCATCGAGTGGACCAGAGTTGACGAATAGGACATAGGACGGAGTGCCAATGGGGCCAAATGGGGGCCAGGGCACCATGCTCATATATACAACTCCGCGCCCCCCCCACAGGGAGAAAA
>JAIECF010000012.1 GCA_029068655.1 Muribaculaceae bacterium
ATTATAAACACACCTGATGAAACAGGATTAATTCGATTATATGGTGAACCTGGAACTGGAAAATCATCAGTTATTAAAAATCTTATTACTCAAGATCCAGATACAGAATTTGTTTTTATTGATGATGGTATTCTTGGAAGTGTTCCACAAAGTGCTTTAATTTCTTATTTTATTGATAATCAGTATTTTATATTGTAATAGACTCAATAAAATCTAACACACACCTATCTATTGACAATCAATAAGTTAGAAATGGCAAAAAAATGCTGATGTTAGACGACAAAAATGCTTTTCGACAGGAAAGAGCTGCGGATTATTTCAGCTTTTCGAGGAAGTGTGATTTATCGGGGGCGTCGGAGGCCTGAATGCGCTTGACTAGACGGGACTTCTTTACGTAAAAATTAGGATACTTGATACCTGTGAACATGCATACTGCACGGACCGAAAAACCTGCATAAAGCAGAGCGAGGAAATTGACATCTGCATCCTTCAGAAAGGGGCATTGAATCCTTAAATCCGTAATGATTCCTCCCATATAGGTATCTACAGAATTTACAATATCGGCGAGACCCTTTTTGGAAACAATCTTCTTTAGCTCCTTTTCCATGTTGGAGATCAAGTCTTTTGCATTCAGTTCTGAATTGTTCAGGCTGAAATACTGATCACAAAGAGTATCAAGAGTGGTCCATTTCTCCTTGAAAAGCTTCTCCACAATCTCATTATGACTCGATACGAGTTGATCATTCGTACTTTGCAATACCTGAATCTGAGTTGACATGGCCTCATTGCGATTCTCTATATCACTTACCAATCGTTGAAGTGTAGTTTTCTCACGAGACACTTTATCTGAAAAAGACTTAAGAGAAAGAAATGCTTCGAGTTGAGCCTGCGACTCAGCCTTACGAACTTTTAGCTTCAAATGAAAGAACACAATACCTACGGCAATCAACACAAGGAAGATACCTATAGCACAGTATAGCATGCACTTCAATATATACGATTTACTTTCATGGCGCAAAGACATTTCATTATAGAAATCTCGTTGTGCACCGGTTACAGACTCTTGCAGTATTTCATCAGCCATCTTATTCTGATAGAAAAGCATGGAATCCACTAATGAAATAGCAAGTCGTAAGTCACCGATAGATTTGGCATTTTCATAACGTGCATACAGTATGTGAACCTTGTCTTCAACAGAATGAGCAAGAGATCCAACAGAATCAAGCATATCTTTAACATTGTCAGGTTTATGTACAACTTCATATACCTGACTTTGGAGAATTGCAGCATCAAGAATCACCCGATCACTAATATTAGCCACAGAAAAATCAAATCCATTTAATTCAGAATCCTCAATCCTTCCTGTCTGCGTCATTGCATCTACTAATGGAAACTTAATATAATTAAGGAAAAGTGTGTCTACTGGATCTTGCTTTAAAATTAATGTCTCAAGACTATCAAGCAAAGTATATGCTCTGTCAGGATCGCCATTGTTAATCAAAATATTTGCCAATTGGGCTAATGAATATCTATGATTGCGTTGTCTTCCGACGTTATTAAACAAATCTGATGCTTCCATTGCGTATTTCTCCGCTTCATCATAATTATAAGCGAAGAAAAAAAGGTCGGAGATTCGTTCGGCGGCTTTGGCGCGCCAGTAGTCGTTGCGTAGGCGTTTGGATTCCTCGTATGCTGTGAGGTAATAGCGCATGGCTTCGCGGTATTTTTCCTGATTGAAGAAGACCTCGCCGGTATAGAAATTGGAACGAATGCCACGGTCGCCGCGTGTATCAGCCCCATACTTGGCGTAGGCTATGCTGATCAGGGAGTCGGAATCAAGAGGGACATTGGTCTTGACCTGAGCCTGCGTATATAATAAAGCATAGTACGGAAGATCCGAATCTTTAAGTGCATTCCTGTCTATGTCCATGAGAATGGACATGGCGCTGTCGGGATGCTCTTCCATCACGGAGTCGGCATCACGGAGTCTTCTGCCATTCTCGGTAGCGCAGGAGAAGGTTAAGAAAACGAAGATAATCGGTATTATGAATTTTGAATGCATATCACTTCATGAAGAAAAAGTCCGGCTTCTAATGCTTTACACGCGCGGGGACGCACGCGGAGCAGGATTGTAGATTTTTAGGTAAGGCCGGAAAGATCTAATTTATAAACTCCGATATTGCTTTCTGTAGGCTTCATGAACATTATCATATATATGGGCATATATGATATATCTCCATCTACTTCCACATTCCCATTGCAGAGCACTATGGCATCATAAAGGCTATCCGGGTAATCCTTCATTAAGTTGACTAAGGCGGCATGCTTCTGATAGTCCTTTCCTGATTTCACTTCTATCGGCATCACGCGGTCATCATGAGCGATTACGAAATCCACCTCTCCCCTTCTTTTATTATTGTAATAATATGGAGTCATCCCGTGCGTCAGCAGCTCTTCGGCGACCGCATTCTCATATACAGCCCCAATATTTATTGAAGCATCTCCTGTCAGGATCTTCAACTGTATTCCACTTGCATACTGAGCAGCCAAAAGTCCTACATCGTTACTGAAAAGCTTGAATAGATTGCGAGTCTCAGATAGTCTAAGTGGCATCTTGGGTTCATCCACATTATATACCGGTATAGCTACTCCCGCATCTTTTAACCAAAGGAAACTGCTATCATACCTTTCGAATTTTGCATGTTCATTCAAATTTTTAAGTATGAATCTTTTGTTTTTGGCCTCGAGTTCGGATGGAAGCAGGTCGAATACTTCCTTGATCTTAAGTTTATCTTTATGCGCATATTGCGAGATATCCTTGCGATAAAGGGCAATTATGTCTTGCTGCACACGCATGACAGTGTTTAGATTGTTTGATTGCTTATACTCTACAACGGCAGCAGGCATTCCTCCGACTATAAGATATAGCCGAAACAACTGTATCATTTTTTCGTGAATAATGTTATCCACAGGTTTTCGGGTGTCCCAACATTGACGCAGATTAGATATTACGGTGTCTGATACCCCCATATTGATTATGAATTCCATGAAATCCAATGGAAATATTTCTTTAATACCCATATAGCCTACAGGTTCCGATTTTATATCCTTAAGTTCAACTCCAAGTAGAGAGCCACTGAGAATATACCTGAAACGTCCATCATCTACCAAGAACTTAATTGCTGTGATAAGATTGTCGCATTTTTGAACTTCATCGAAGAAAATAAGGGTTTCTTCAGGCACCATAGGAGTAGAAGTAAACACTGACAATCGCAGAAGTATCTCATCGGCAGACGCGACATCCTTAAACAGGCCGACGGCTTCAGGATGCTCGATGAAGTTCAGCTCGATGAAATTTTTAAATCTTTTGCCGAGTAATCTGGCTGAGTATGTTTTACCTGTCTGTCTTGCTCCAGTCAGCAGCAAGGCATTTTTAGATGTCTTGTAAAAGTCTTCTATGTATTGATTTATCTCGCGATATAGCATATTTGGATTAATCATTGATTATCAATTATAAAATAGCAAGTACGCCGCTTTTTCAAACTAAATGCGGGCTATTATGCCGTTTTTTCAATGCAAAGTTAGGATTTTTTGCCGTTTTTTCAAATAAAATCAGCTAAAAATGCCGTTTTTTCACGGAGATATTGGACACGGGGGGGACGCACGCGGAGCGTGCTTGCTACTCTAAATTTGCTTGCGGAGGCGGGCGGGAGGGATGCCGAGGCGGTCGCGGTATTTGGCTACGGTGCGCCGGGAGATGTTGAGGCCGTCGTCGGTAAGGAGCTGTGTGATCTTCTCGTCGCTGAGCGGGTGCTTTTTGTCTTCGGCATCGACCACGCGGCGGATTTCGGCCTCTATCTTGCGGTTGGTGAGTGCGTCGCCTTCCTCTTCACCGGCGTTGTCGCCGACGGTATCGCTGAAGAAGAAACGGAGAGGAAGTATGCCCCAGGGGAGGGCGACATGTTTGTTGGCCGTGCACCTTGATATGACGGAGGCGTCCTGACCCGTCAGCCGCTCTATGTCCTTGATCATCATGGGGCGGAGACGGTAGATGTCTTCCGTATCGAAATACTCTCGCTGAAGCTTGACGATGGCCGTGACCACCGACATCATCGCCTGCTGGCGGAGCTGCAGGGATCGGATGAAGTCGCGGGCATCGTTGTAGCGGTTGAGGATGAACTCGCGGTCGGCATTGTCTTTCAGTTTCTCCATCCGCTTCTTCATGTCGGTCTCGGCCTGGGAGAATGTCTCGCTGATGCGAAGCTCGGGAATGCGGTTGTTGAGCGTAATGACGGGTTCCGGACCGGAGGTGTCGATGATAACGTCGGGGATGATGGTGTTGGTGGATGTCGGAGCGGAGTCGATGGAGGCACCGGGTTTAGGGTCGAGCGTGCGGATCAGGTCGATAGCGGCGTTGACACGTTCCTGCGAGATTCGGAGGCGCGAGACGAGAAGATGGGTATGCAGCATTGAGAAGGCCTCATACTGTTCGTTGAGTATGCGGAGCGCGTCATCGCGCTCCTGCGAGGGGGGTAGGTATTCGAGCTGTATGGAAAGACAGTCGGCGAGTGAGACAGCCCCTACTCCATGGGGTTCGAGAGTGCGGACTACGGCAAGCCCTTCGTCCATGACTTTCTGCGGGAGGTCAATGCCTTCTGAGAAGGCGAGATCGTTGACGAGGAATGCGGGGTCGCGCTGGAGGCGCCCGTTGGCATCGAGGTTGCCGACGATGAAGCGGGCGGCAGTGAGTACGTCGGGTTCAAGATGCAGCTGGCCGAGCTGGGAGATGAGAGAGTCGTAGAGTGAGGGTGCGGTGTCGGCCATGGGGATCTCGGAGAAGTCACTGTCGTGGGAAGAGGAGCGTTGTGCGTAGGGCGTAATGCGTAGGGCGGAGGGTTCGGAGTCGCGATATGATTCGGCGTCGACGGCTTCGAGGGCCGGATTGGCCTCCATCTCGCGTTCTACCTCCTCGTCGAGTTCGGGCGCGGTCATCTCGAGCATCTTCACGAATCGAAGCTGCTGCTGAGTGAGGCGCTGGGTGAGACGCTGCTCTATGGCTATGTTCTGGCGGCTCTTTTCCATAGTGCAAAATTAAGCATTTTTCGGGAGATAGCCAAATTGAATTTCACGCAAGGGGCGCCGGGGTGGTTGGAACGCAGAGTGTCTGGCGGGACACGCGGGGACGCACGCGGAGCGTGCTTACTACTCTGCAGCCAATAGTGTAGTGAGCGACCTCCGGGCGCGTTGACGCGTGGCAAAGCGGGGATATTTCAGGCAGGTCGCGCGGCAAAAAGGCAGTTCTATTATTTTCGATCAGTATAATTTGGAAAAATATTTTATTTTAGCTAATTTTACACGCATTTAACCCATTTCCTCCGTCATGAATACCCCATTACCAACAACTCCCTATTTCGACCCCAAAATGCCCGTCAGCTTTTGGCGTGATAAACTACCACATTGGGAACAGGCCGGAAAAATCAGTTTCCTTACATTCCGTCTCTGTGATTCCATGCCACAAACCGTCATGAGACAATACGAGGATATGAAAGCACAATTCATTAAGCGACATCCTTACCCGTGGAACACAGAGACTTCTAAAGAATATGAAGAATTGATTGCTAATCCTCTGGAAAGATATGTGGATGCAGGATATGGGGAATGCGTACTGAAAGATCCGGCATTGCGCCGGTATCTTCGAGAGGCGATAGACTACTACGATCATAATACCATATTGGTATGGGCAAGCGTCATAATGCCCAATCACGTTCATCTGTTGGCATCCGCAGCTCCCGGTATATCATTAAGTGAAACTATTGCCTCTATCAAACGGTTTTCTGCCACGCGAATCAACCGGCATTTAGGGCGAAAAGGACGGTTGTGGCAGGATGAACCTTTCGACACATTAGTGCGTAGCGATCGCCAATACAGGAAATTTGTGGAATACATTCGGAATAACCCTAATGGGTTGCCTATCGGGACGTATGAATTCGGGGGATTGGAATTTGAATAGCGAGAGTGTCTGGCGGGACGCGCGATGACGCACGCGGAGCGTGCTAACTACTCTGCAACCAATAGTGTAGCGAGCGCACTCCGTGCGCGTTCACGCGCGTCAAACATACGCAAGCACAAGCAATCAGTTTCTAACCCGGACGCGCAACAAAAATCGGACGCGCGATGACGCACGCGGAGCGTGCTTACTACCCTGCAGCCCATAGTGTAGCGAGCGACCTCCGGGCGCTTTGACGCGCGTCAAAGCGGGGATATTTCACGCAGGTCGCGCGGGGAAGCACGCGGAGCGTGCTTCCTACTCTAAATTTGGTGGTCAGACCTTAAAAAAACGTGTGGAAACTACGAAAAGGACTGAAAAGGACTTGTCGGAACAAAAATTTTTGTTTAACTTTGCAAACATAGATTTCTGAGCGGAAGCCTCTGTAAGGGGGGCAAACGGGCGGGAATCTGAGGCGGTGCATCTTTGGATGCAACCGTAATTACATATTACAAAAGCGTTACTTGACGCTCTTTCTTGATACTGCGAAACCTGGAAAATTTCGAATTGGAGTCAGGAATGAGACAACGGTAGATGCCTTTAGGGATGTATGCATTCCGCTTCGGCGGCGCGTGAGCGTCACGCCGTGGCGTTGCCATACATAATCCTGCGTGAGGCTTCTGCGTTGTCCGTTCAACTCCAATGGGCAATTCCAGGGCCTCGCAGTGTGG
>JAIECF010000120.1 GCA_029068655.1 Muribaculaceae bacterium
ACTATCCGGATTAGCCTCCTGTATTCCATGATAATCCGGACGTGCATGTCATCAATGTTTTGAGTGTCCAGTCTGGCCTCACTGTTGATATTGGCGATTCTGATGAACACGGCCGTGTCAATCACGTCTGGATTGGTATCCAGTATAGCCCCAAGGTCAGTGCTGACAACGTAGAGGTTACATTCGCAACATCCATCAACGCATGGGCTATCCGTATGGGCGATGGTACCTATCTGCGGGTGAGCAACCCGACGATCATCAGTAAGACCGAGACCAATACGATTCTCCAGTTCGATCTGGAACGTCCGTATGCATCGAACTCTCCCTGCCAGTTGGTATATCGTACTGAGTTGGCATGGATCAACATCAAAGAAGTGTAAGAAAGGAGGAGATTACACATGCCGAGCCAGGTAACCGGCTATTACGGAATAACCATGGATGGTACTGGTGGTAAAGTGAGCGATGAACACGGCAACGTGGACAAGATCATCTTCTCCATCCAGTTTCCTCTCCAGGCTACTGACGTAATCTTTACGATTTCGAACGGCCGGGATGACTGGGGCGCTAAAATGGGGGATGGTTCTATCATCCCCCTTTTAGATCCTCATGTGTGGTATACAAACCGTGACAATGCCATCGTCGTCTTCGACCTTGCAACTCCATATCCCTCTAACTCCCCTGGATTCCTCGTGTATCGCGGTCCGGAAGCGTCGTTCAATATAAAACCGGATGATGGTGATGCTCCGATTCTTCCGGCGTCCATGAGCGGCCACTTGGCATACACTGTTTCCGGCTACGGTGCTACCATTGATGAGCATGGGCAGGTGAACAAGGTCATTGCGACTATTCCGTATCCTGTACAGCCTGCCGATGTTATTTTCACCATAAGTGATGATCCGTCTCACTGGGGAGTCCATATGCCTGAGGGAAGCATCATCCCCCTTCGCCAACCGGAGCTCTTGCAGGTTAACCGGGATAACGCAGTCGTGTTATTTACGATGGATAAGTATTATCCGTCAAATTCACCCTGCGTACTAGTGTACCGCTCTGCGGAAGCAAAAGTCAACATCAAAGTCGCTGAGGAAGAGAGCGACTTTATCCCTGTCAAAGATGTTTACGGTTATCCGAAGCAGCTCATTACCGGTATTCCGGTCAATCTGTCTGATACGATTACCGATCCATTCATGGCTACCAATAAGGGCATTCGTTGGAGTGTCAAGTCTGGTCCTGCAACTATCAACGGGGATGAAGTTACTGCAAATGCAGGAGGAAACATTATTCTCACTGCAAAGGTGATTGGTGGGCTGGATGGTGGAACGAAGGACTATCTCAAAGATGTCACAATTCCCGTCATTCAGAACTTCATTACGATTGACTCCGATCCAAACCCTCGCATGGAACTGATCGTAAATGAAATCAATCATACCATTGCAGTAGAAGCTCATTCTCTCTGCGGTCTCATCACATATCAGTGGAATCGCGCTCTGGTAGACGCATCCGGATCCATTGGATCTTTCGCTCCTATCACCGGAGCTACTGCGAACATCTATTCCATCCCCACTGATATTGCCCTTGGCAGCTATGTGTACAACTGCACTATCAGCTGCCGTGGATGTTCCAGTACAGTTTCCACGAACTGCCGCGTAGATGTCGTTAAGCGTCTGCGCGGCATCTCCATCACGAATAAAGTGAATTCCATGAAAGTGGAAGAGCGTATTCAGATGACCGTGGAAATGATCCCTAATGATGCTCCGCGGCAACAGATCGTCTGGTCTACCACCGATCCAACTGTAATTCAGGTAACCAATGAGGGTGTGATCGTTGGTGTGTATAGTGGCACAGCTCGTATCACGGCAGCTACTGCCACTGGTGAGTTCGTTGACTCCATGACTGTTACCATTGCTCCTCACATTGATGTGAGCAATATAACCGGAATTCTGACCAGAATGGATACGGATACCGATGTTCGGCTCTCTGGTACGGTTCAGCCGTCTAACGCGACCAACAAGGATATTACCTGGAGCTTGGTCGACGCCGGTGGTACCGGTATGACTCTGGTGAATGGCGTACTCCATGCAACGAAACCTGGTGTTGCTCGCGTCAGAGCCAGTATTCCGAATGGAGCCAATAGATTGGAGACTTATACACAGGATACCAAAATTGAGGTTGTCCGAAAGTTTGTCCCCGTTACGGATGTCACTCTCGGTGTCGGGAGTGTTCAAGCTGGTACCTTTGTGGATCTCAATCCGCAGGTTGCTCCGGCTGACGCATCCAAACGCATGGTAGTCTTGTCTATCATCAGTGCCGGGTCCACCGGGGCTTATATTCGGAATAACATCCTTCATACGGACCGTGCCGGTACTATTTCTATTCGGGCTACTGTCACTGGTGGTGGCGCTAATCAGAGCAACTACACTAAGACGATCAGTCTTACACTCTCCAATGAGTTTATCCCCGTAGAGAGGATCAACGGAATGCCGACAGTATTCCAGGATCTGGATAGCCCGCTGCCCTTGACTGGTGTTGTCAAACCTGACAATGCTTCTGTAAAGGCAATCACCTACAAGCTGATCAATCCATCGAAAGCAGGAGCTACTCTGGATAGCGCTGGTGTTCTCCACGTGGAGAAGGAACCTGTTGACCGCTGGTGGAAGCTTAATCCTAACCCGACTCCTCCAAACTACTACGATCAGTGGATTCCTGCTGTAGATGACTACGTCATTGTGGAAGCCCGTGTGGTTGGCGGCCTTGGAAACGGGAGAGACTTCACCAGCCGATTCAATATTAGCTTCGAACTCCCTGCTGCTCCTAATATCTTCATTCCTCTGGAAGATCTGAAACAGATCTATCCCAGCATCAATCGTGCCAAACGGCCGATCTTGATGAATAGGATGGAGAAGACTCCGTGGAACGCAACGCCTGGGCAGATCACCAACGATCCCGTGCGTGACAGCGATGGTGGCGGCGGTGTATGTATCACATTCCAGCCGTATACTGGTAGTGCATGGCACTGGTATGACGCTTTCGGTGTTGAGCTTGGTGAAGACTATGACTGGACACTCCGGGAAGGGTACTACATCTATCCCACAGAGGATACCACTCTCCGAATGAACATTGCTGCTCAGAACGCGACAGCTGATCATCGTACACTCACCAGAACTGAGCGTGTCACATTCCTTCCCGAGTATATCCCGGTTAAAAATATCCGGAATATCCCGTCGTCTGTACCGGCGAATGCAACTGTCATGTTAGCTCCTGAGCTGGAGACTCTGTATCAGATTAAGTCCAGAACGACTGCCATCTACGATCTGGATATCCCCAGCTATACGGATGTGACGTGGAGGGTGAAGAGTGCTGGTACCACTGGTGCGAGTATTACTTCTGGGAATAAGCTTACATTCACCGGAACCGGTAAGTGCACTATCACTGCTTCGGTTGCCCAGGGAACCCATGAAGCATACACCTGGTATGATAAGACATTCAGTGCGGTTGCGTATACTCAGGACTTCGAGATCACCGTCAGTGCGAATGAGTCTGCTACATCGTCTCCCATCGTAACGTTGAAGCTGGCCGATGATAGGACCGTTGAGATAAAGAA
>JAIECF010000121.1 GCA_029068655.1 Muribaculaceae bacterium
GACATATACGGAGTCTGCACTCTGACAAAAAAAAGACTCCGGCCGGCAAGAGGCAGGAGTCTATTACAGTCAACAATAATTTTTTCTTTCTCTTTTAGAATCATTTTTCTAATTTAAATCGGACGCCCGTAGTAATAGAGGGTCCATGCATCGCGAGCGTAGCCATTAGGCAGGATTTCGAATGTAGCCGGATCGGCTCCCGGAAGCACTCTGCCGAGATAGTAAACATTCCACGCATCGCGGGCATAACCGTAATTAAGAACCTGAAACGTAGGGATGTGGACATTCTGCATAAGGAGCCCGTTGAAAATAACATTTGCAGTTCCGATTACGTAAGCGAGATTCGGATTTGGGATCGGCGGCACATACGGCCTCGGATTACGCGGAGGAACCGGACGCAAATGCGGGGGCGGGGGCGTCGGACGGTTTGTCGGACGGTAAGCTGCTCCTGCTCCCGGACGAGGCGCACTATGTCCCGGATTGCCGGGTCGATAGTTGTGGTCGTGACCACCTCCGTTACCGGGACGGTAATTATTGTTAGGCTTACTGTTATTACCCGGACGGTTGTTCCCATTATTATGGTTTCCGTTGCCAGGACGGTTATTGCCGTTATTATGGTTTCCGTTACCAGGACGGCTATTGCCGTTATTATGGTTGCCGTTGCTATTGCCCGGCCGATGATTTCCATTGCTGTTTCCGGGACGTGAACCGCGATTCTGCTCTGTCTTCTGACCACCTTTGTTACTTCCACGGTGATTGCCATCAGCATATACGTTTCCAAATCCTAACGAGAGGGAGAGAGCCACGATAAGTAAAATTTTCTTCATAACTCAGTCTTTTTAATAGCGGGAGAAGCCGCCTGGTTAATGTTTGTTTATTAATTAGAGTAGAAATGTGTCATAAAGTTTAAGAAGGCCGGCGTATTTAACAAATATTTAGTTTCCTATCACACACCGGGGACACACTGAAAGTTCCGGCCACTTAAAAAATCCGACTCCCAACAAGGTGGAAGCCGGATTTCAAGCGATAAGTTAGTGGGTTATGATTAGTCTTCAGTCTGAGACTCTGCGTAAGCTTTCAGGAGTTTCTCCTGAACGTCGCCCGGCACAAGCTCGTAGCCTGCGAATTCCATAGAGAATGAGCCACGACCGCCTGTGATGGAACTGAGTGCGGTGCTGTAGCTTGCCATTTCCTTCAAGGGCACCTTTGCCTGAAGCTTCTGAATACCATGCTCGGCATCCATACCCATGATGATGGCACGACGTCCCTGAAGCTCGCTCATAACGTCGCCGAGATAATCATCTGGAACGAGAACCTCAACGTCATAGATAGGCTCAAGGATCTTAGGATTAGCCTCGCGGAAAGCCTGAGAGAAAGCATTTCTACCTGCAAGGCGGAAAGAGATTTCATTGGAGTCTACAGGATGCATCTTTCCGTCGTAGATCATCACGCGTACGTCGCGGGCATAGCTTCCTGTAAGCGGGCCCTGCTCCATGCGGTCCATTAGACCCTTTACGATCGCCGGAATGAAGCGGGCATCGATCGCACCGCCAACGATACAGTTATAGACAAGGAGCTTGCCACCCCAGTCAAGAGGAATTTCCTGCTTATCGCGAACGTTGAGCTTGAATTCCTGATTGCCAAACTTATAGCTGTCGGGCTCCGGCATTCCTTCAGTGTAAGGTTCAATGATCAGATGAACCTCTCCGAACTGTCCGGAACCGCCTGACTGCTTCTTATGACGGTAGTCGGCACGGGAGGCCTTCGTGATAGTCTCACGATAAGGAATCTTCTGCTCTTCGAAGACAATGGGGAGTTTATCGTTGTTCTCGATTCTCCATTTGAGCGTACGAAGATGGAACTCTCCCTGCCCCTTCACGAGAGTCTGCTTCAGCTCCTTGCTCTGCTCTATGATCCACGTGGGATCTTCCTCATGCATGCGGGTCAGGATGCCGGCAAGCTTCTCAGCATCACTCTCTGTGACAGGCTTGATAGCACGCGTATACTTAGGAGCCGGATATTTGATGAAGTCAAACTTATATTCGCAACCCTTTTCATCAAGCGTATTGCCAGTGCGGACATCCTTCAGCTTAACGGCTGCACCTATGTCACCTGCCTCAAGGGCATCTATCGGAGTTCGTATCTGGCCGCAAACTGTAAATATCTGTGCGAGACGCTCCTTACCACCGCGGTCTACGTTTTCAAGATCAGCACCAGCCTTGAGCGTGCCGCTCATAACCTTGAAGTAAGAAACCTCACCGATGTGTGGTTCTACCGAGGTCTTGAAGAAGAACACACTGAGCGGGCCGTTTGCATCTGGCTTCACGCTAACGCCATCCACCGTCTCCGGAGCAGGCATATCGTCGACAAACGGACAGACATTGCCAAGGAACTCCATCATGCGGCGGACACCCATGTCTTTTCCGGCGCTGACACAAATGACGGGAAATATCGAACGCTCGATAAGACCTTTTCGGATACCCATACGGAGATCATCCTCGGTGAGCGGTTCGTCGCCGAAAAATTTATCCATGAGGCCTTCGTCGTTAGCAGCAGCAGCTTCCACGAGGATTCCGTTGAGTTCTTTAGCCTTCTCAAGCTGATCAGCAGGTATTTCAGAGATAGTCGGCACTCCACCGTCGGGGCCCCATTCGTATTTCTTCATCAGAAGCACGTCGATGATGGCGTTGAAACCGGGACCGGCATTGATAGGATACTGGATGGCAACTACATTGTTGCCGAAGTGCTCGCGCAGCTGCTCCATAACGTTGTCATAGTCCACTTTCTCGCCGTCCATCTTGTTGAGAGCGAAAATCACAGGTTTGTGAAGCTTGGCGGTTGTGCGCACTATGTTTTCCGTACCCACTTCCACGCCATATTCAGCATCGACTGTCACTACGCCAATGTCAGTAACACCAAGGGCTGTGTAGGCATTGCCTACAAAGTCGTCTGCACCCGGGCAGTCGATGATGTTGAGTTTCTTATTATTGAATTCTGCGGCAAACACGGTCGAGAACACTGAATAGCCATATTCTTTCTCTACAGGGAAGTAGTCGGAGACAGTGTTGCCGCCGGCGACAGTGCCGCGACGTTTAATCACACCACACTCGAAAAGCATAGACTCGGCAAGGGTGGTCTTGCCAGACCCCTTGGAACCAAGGAGCGCTATGTTTTTGATTTCATTAGTTTTGTAGACCTTCATGGATAAAAATTTTATAGGTTTTTGTGTGGAGAGGAGGCCACAAACACGAGGCTTTCGCGTTTGCGGACGCAATTTAGTTAAAAATTTTAAGAAATGCGCAATTTCTTGATATGTTGTAAAGCATATTTCAAAAAAAAGTGGAGGGTGGAGAGTAGAGAGTAGAGAAATAAGGCATCCTGACCGGAATGATCAGGATGCCTTTTGATATAATTAAAAGTAACTTTATATGCGTGAAGATGCATACGGAGTGCGCTTTTCACTCTGTTTAGAGCCAGCGCACATAGGCGAAGTCCATGCGATGTGGCAGCATAGGATTCTTCGGATACATACGGAGTGCATATCTGTAGGTGGCGGCGTCAGTAAGTTTCTCGTCAAGCTCGTAGCTTACGATTGAGCCGTTCTGGGCTACTACCTTCAGCTGCTTCGTGCCTGCGAAGTCTGAGACTCCGTCATGCTCCTTGTAGGTCACGAGCTCTACCCCTATTGAGTCACCGAGACCCTTTGTGTCGAGAGTACACTTCACTACGAAGTCACCACCGGTATGGTAGGTATTTGTAGCGCTCTCGTTGTAGTCAACGGCAAGAACATCGATCTGATCCCATTTAGAAGCAACAGTCTCTTTCCATGCAACGATCTCGCGTGCTTTAGCGAAATCGTGCGCCTTAAGTTCAGCTGCACGCTTTGCCTCAGGCTCATAGAAGCGTGAGATATAGTCGTCAAGCTGACGCTTCATTGTGAAGTGAGGTGCGATATTGCCGATCGAACGCTTGATATACTGGATCCACTCGGGAGAATAACCCTTGTAGTTCTTATCGTAGTAGAGAGGTATGATCTCATTCTCGAGCATCGAGTAGATGGTAGCGGCATCAAGCTTATCCTGCTGAGCCTGGTCGGTGAATGTACGCTTGTCGGTAAGAGCCCATCCGGCCTGCTCGTCGAAACGATATCCTTCATACCACCATCCGTCAAGCACTGAGAAGTTGAGCACACCATTCATCTCGGCCTTTTCACCGGAAGTACCGGAAGCCTCAAGCGGACGTGTCGGGAAATTAAGCCATACATCCACTCCTGTCACGAGACGCTTTGCCACTGTCATGTTGTAGTCCTCAAGGAAGATGATCTTACCGAGGAACTGAGGCATGCGGCTGATCTCCATGATGTGCTTGATAAGACCCTGGCCGGCACCATCGGCAGGGTGAGCCTTGCCGGAGAAAATGAACTGTACGGGGCGCTGCTCGTTGTTGACGATATTGGCCAGACGGTCAAGGTCGTTGAAAAGAAGATGCGCACGCTTATAGGTAGCGAAACGACGTGCAAAACCGAAGATAAGTGCGTTCGGATTAATCTTGTCCATGATCTTCATCACTGCAGAAGGATCACCCTGGTTGCGGAGCCACTTCTCGCGGAAGTCACGGCGAACGAAGTTGATGAACTTATTCTTGAGCGTCATACGCATGTTCCAGATCTCGTCGTCACCAACCTTGAAGATACCCTTCCAAGCCTCAGGATTGGACTGATCCTCGAATACCTGCTGGCCAAGCTTCTCACCATAGAATTCCTTCCATTCGGAAGCAGCCCATGTCGGCATGTGAACGCCATTGGTCACGTAGCCCACGTGGCTTTCAGCAGGATCATAACCCTTCCACACACCGGCAAACATCTTCTTCGAAACCTCTCCGTGGAGCCAGCTTACGCCGTTGGCCTCCTGGCATGTGTTGAGCGCGAATACGCTCATTGAGAATTTCTCGTTGCTGTCAGGATTTTCGCGACCCATGTTCATTAGGTCTTGCCATGAGATGCCGAGTTTAGCAGGATATTCACCCATGTACTTTCCGAAGAGGCTTTCATCGAAATAGTCGTGGCCTGCAGGCACAGGAGTATGTACGGTGTAGAGAGAGCTTGCGCGTACCACTTCGAGGGCCACATTGAAGGGAAGATGGTCGTTCTGCACATACTCCACAAGACGCTGGAGATTGAGGAGCGCAGCATGACCTTCGTTAGCATGGTAGATATCCGTATGGATACCCAGCTTATTGAGCATATACATACCACCTATGCCAAGAAGATATTCCTGCTTGATGCGGTTTTCCCAGTCACCGCCATAGAGCTTGTGGGTGATGGGGCGATCATACTCTGAGTTCATGTCGAAATCTGTATCGAGCAGATAGAGCTTCATGCGGCCTACGTTGACACGCCATACGTGGCAGTAAATGATACGGCCGGGATAAGGCACCTCAAGGATCATCGGCTGGCCGTCTTCTCCAAGAACGGCCTCAATTGGAAGCTGGTCGAAGTTCTGAGACTCATAGTTTGCGATCTGCTGTCCGTCGATGCTGAGGCTCTGCTGGAAATAGCCGTAGCGATAGAGGAAACCTACAGCAGTCATATTGATGCGTGAGTCTGACGCCTGCTTGATATAGTCACCGGCGAGCACTCCAAGACCACCTGAGTAGATCTTGAGGCAAGAGCAAAGACCGTATTCCATGGAGAAGTATGCTACAGAGGGAAGATCGTTGCGCATAGGCTGCTTCATGTAGTCCTGGAACATCTTATAGACCTTCTCGATACGATCCATCCAAAGTTTGTCGTTCTGTATTTCCTGGAATTTTTCGTAGCTAAGCTGCTGGAGGAGCATGACGGGGTTCTCGCCCGTGTTGCGCCAGAGATCGTGGTCAAGATCACGGAAGAGGTTCTTTGCTTCGCTGTTCCATACCCACCAGAGGTTTTTGGATATTTCCTCAAGCGGACGAAGCTTCTTGGGAAGAGAGTTTGATACCACCATATTGTGCCACTGAGGCTGATTGGTGTTGCTAACTTGAAGTTTCATAAATATATTTCGTTTTATGTTTTTGCGTTTTACGTTTTACGTAGTTCTATTCTTTTGACATTCTTTTATCACGGTTCTTGTCGGCGATACGGAAAGCCTCATCATATTTTGAGATAAAAAATTTCCAGTCGGCAAGTGCGGCGGTAGCCGAGGCTGCCTTAGAGCATGCCTCTACTGTTTTTCTATCGGCTCCTGAGAATGATTCAAGCGTACTGGCTATGGTCTTTACGGTATCCCAGTAGCTGTTGTCATTGCGGGGAGCCACAACGACACCCGTTTTTTCAAGAGACTCTATGTTAGACTCGATTCTGGCACCGGCCACATCCGATTCCACCCACTGGCCGAAACCGGACTTGTCGGTAGTGACGGTCGGCACACCGAAAGCTATACTTTCAAGCGGAGTGTAGCCCCAGGGCTCGTAGTAGGAGGCGAAGACCGTGATGTCGAGAGCCGGTAGGATATCGTAGTAAGAGATATTGACAATTCCATCAGCTCCGTCAAGATAGCAGGGAATGAAGATTGTCTTCACCTGGCCCTGACGAGCAAGCTGACCTTCAGCCTCAAGCTGCCCGATTCGCCGGCATGCAGGGTCGGAATCCTCGTTGTTTAGCCTATGAGTAAGAAAGTCGGGAGAAACTGACATATTACCATTCTGGTTGAGGTCAATGAGAAGCTCTCCATTAGGCTCACGAACCCAAGCCGGCACGAGAATAAGTGCAAGTATATCTCTGCGTGAGGCTGCTCCTGTCCTTGAGAGTTCAGCCATACTGTCAAGGAAAACGTCAAGACCTTTGTTGCGGTACTCGTTTCTGCCTGACGTTGCTATTATAAGGGTATCATCGCTCCACTTACGGCCTGTCAATTTTTTAGCAATTTCAAGAAGGCGCTTGCGTCCGGCATTGCGAAGGATCGTATACTTGCACGCGCCAGGGACAAAATCCGGTTCAAAGCCATTAGGAGTCACCACTTCGGGACGTTTATCGAGGAGTTGTGCGCATTCGTCTGCTGTCAACGAGCTTACTGCAGTAAAACAGTCAGCATTAATGGCGGCAGCTTTCTCTACAGAGTGCTTAGCCTCCATGTTGAGTTCTCGGGCCATTTGGTCGCCGTTGTAACCGGTGAAATATTCATAAAGGTTCTTTCCATTGCCGCAGATCGATCTACCGATTGAGGTAGCGTGAGTAGTAAAGAGGCTTGCAGCCTCGGGCACTATCTTGCGGAGCCATAGAAGCCCCATTCCGGTAGTCCATTCATTGAAGTGTGCGAGAACTTCAGTGTCTTTAACACCGAGATGGTCTGCGAGAGCTTGCATAGTAGTAGCCGCAGCTACTCCGAACGCACAACCTTCCGGATAGTCACCATAGCAATGGAGGGAGTCGACACCGAAAAGACGCCACATCTCTCCATAGATATCGTTGAGAACGGGATATACACCGTCAAACTTTATGAGAACCACTATCGGACTGCCAGGTATGTCCCAACGGCCCGAACGCAAGGTTATTCCATAAGGGAGCTGCAATTTTGACGCTCCTTTAAGGAGAGTTTTGACTTCTTTAAAATAAGGAGAGGGATTTTCATCCGTCCACACATCGGGACCGATGAATATAAGGTTGTCGCCAAACTGCTCTTTGAGCACACGTGCCTTTGTGGAAAGGACGGTGTAGATTCCACCTATTTTATTGCATACTTCCCAACTTGTCTCGAAAAGCAGTTTTGTGTTTGTGCCCTCAGGCTCTTTCACAATCTTTTTACCATTACCTTTCGGGGACTTACAAGCGACCTTAGAGGACTTGCAAGTCGACTTAGAGGAGAGTGACTTTTGTTCTTTTTTCATATCGCAATTATAGACCCGGCGATAGTGACATTGGCCGGATATTTCTTACAAGGGTGCAAAATTATAAAAAAAATGCGTAATCTGCAAGTATTTCGGAAATTGATAGTGAAATTTTGGAAGATTTAAGAGAAATTAAAGCTATCATACAAATATTGAATCTCAAGCTAAGATCAATAGGCATGCTGAGACTTTTGAGGTACCCAAACATCAATGGACAATGAATGATCATCAATTTTCGATCCATCCATATTGAGTAGATTCATATGTATCTGGATGACATATGGTCAGTCTATGTGGCTCAGAACCATATCCAAGATAGTTGTTTTTATAGTTTTCCAATTCCGTATCAGTTAATGGGCGAACTAAACGGAAAAGACCTAAATAATTATTTCCCGATGAGATCTTATGCGTTAAACCCTCCTTATCATTGTAGAAAATCAAGTATAAAGCATCTGGTACCTTATAATTTTCTGAAGAAAAATATCCAAAAGAACTAGTGGCAATTGTACCAATATCATCGCAGCGATATGGTAAATAACAACATATTGGAAATTCCTTATAATTATTCATAGCTTTCACATCTGACACAAGATACATACGCATTTTAGAAACTCTCAGTTTAGCACGCCATAGTTCTACAACTGATGCCGAAGGAAGTGACCAATTCTGATAAGAATATTCACTTTCATCAACTTCATAAAACGGTGAGAAGCTATTCATAGAACCAGAATTACAATATCTTTTCAGCCAAGATAATCTTGTAACATAATTCTCTGAACTTGAATTTATATTATTTTTATCAGTGAATTTATAATA
>JAIECF010000122.1 GCA_029068655.1 Muribaculaceae bacterium
AAAAAAAGCCTCCCGCATCGCAGGAAGCTTGTACCCTGAGCCGGGGTCGAACCGGCACGGATTGCTCCACTGGTGTTTGAGACCAGCGCGTCTACCGATTCCGCCATCAGGGCTTATTGTCTATGGCCCGGGAGCCTTTGACAATGCAAAGTTAATCGGAATTTTCCATTATTCCAAATTTTTCAGCATTTTAGTTTGCTTTTTTATGTCTTTGGCCACAGAATCCTCATTGTTAGGGCCTATCGAACGCCCTGCCGCGCGTCTCGCGGCCTCGACGGCATTCTCTACAACCACCGCGTCATCAGCCACCTCAAGGATAGGAATATCATTGACATTGTCGCCATAAGCCACAATCCTGTCAGCCCCCACCATTTCCGCAAGCTTCCTGACGGCATTCGCCTTAGATGCCTCCGAACCGAAAACCTCCATCAAGGCTATCTCCTCACCATACATATCATGATAGAATACCGCCCTAAGATCTCTGCAATCCTTTATGTCATCGTATACCTTAGCCACTTCTTCCGTAGGCCGCATACTATAGAACAGAAGTACTCTGTCTAAGCATTCCGGCAATTCACCATCCTCCTTATCAAGAATATGAAAATTCTTGTAAGGAGTATGAAGACGTTCCTCCATAAACTCACGTTCCAGCTCGCTCATATCACCAATGTGGTAGATATGGATCACATTGTCTCCTCCAAGTATATAGATGAATGCGCTAAGGCCATGCTTACGATAAAGCTCCACAAGTCTTCGCGCGGTTGATTCCCCATGGAAAGAGGCGTGGACGTAGCGATTTCGCTCACGCTCCCAGATTGCGGCGCCGGTCATTACTATAAACGGCAGAGGACTGTCGATCTCATTCAAGAGCGGACCGACAGTAGCAGGAGTGCGTGCGGTAGCTACACTGAACATCGCGCCCTCTGATACGGCCTCGTTGATCAGTCGTGCGCTTTCAGCACTCACCTTCCGGTCAGGCCCGAGAAGTGTACCGTCAAGATCGGAAACGAACAGCGTTTTCATGGCTTATCGGTCTTTCCTTATCTCTATTATCTCGGCATCGCTTACCTGCGATTCTACCTTATAATGTATTGTATGCCCGTCTGAAGCGACTGTCTGTTCGGAGGAATATGAATGAATCTCCGTAAACTCCACATCTACGGCATACTCCTTAGGAATCAGAGGGCCGGAAGAATAGCCCCGGCGACGACCGTGATAAGAGGCTTGAGAAGAATAGCCTCCGGATGACGAGTATGACTGACCCTGCTGCGACCGGGACTTATTTCTATCTCGCGGGGGCATGCCCATCTGACGGCGTACATAGTCTTCCGTTCGGTGCTGGGCCCACCGGAAGATATAAGGTTTCAGCCACCTCCAGAGAAGCGGCACTCCTATGAAAATCAATATTAATATAAGCAATCCGGACATTGCGTTTATTTTTTAATGGGTTGATGATGACGGCCGGCGGCCAAACAGCAGCGACATGATGGCATAGAAGACTATGACCCAGAGCATTCCTCGCAACTGCAGGCAGACAAGAAGTAAGACCGATCCTAATATCAACAAATATCGAGCCAGATTGTCTTTAAAACCCCAGGTCTTGAACTTCAACGAGAGCATCGGCACTTCCGATATCATCAGCCACGACACAAACAGGAGAGCCGGAATCAGCACCCAGGGAGAGGCAAGCCAGAACGCGCCTCCCTTGTAGCTCGCCACGTATCCAATCCAGAAGATGGCGTTGGCAGGCACCGGCATACCGAGGAAACCGGTCGTTTGCCTGGTATCTACATTGAACTTCGCCAACCTTACGGCCGTAGCCACCGGAATAATGGCCGGCGTGAAGGCAAGCCAGAACGGGACGACGCCCCAAAGATTGAAAGCCAGCAACACCGCAGGAGAAACGCCAAAGCTTACCTGATCTGAGAGGGAATCGAGGTCGGCGCCTATAGGATGGCTCTCATGTAGCATACGGGCAGCGAATCCATCAAAGAAATCAGCTACTGCCGCAAGGACTATGAATAGCGCACCCCATTGCCATGACTGAAGACCTGCATATGAAAGATGCGGATGTGCGGATACAAGCACGGCTATTGTTCCACAGAGCACGTTGAGGCATGTGATGCCGTTTGGGATATTGTGTCGTATAGTCTTAAGAATACTCATGGGTTATTTCTATATGTTCATAGGGTTATACCCAAAAGGCTCACTGTTTGTTCACTTGCGATGCCGCTTTATAGCCCGGAAGGGTTGCTATCTGAGTCAGATCGCCCACTACACGCTGGCCGATCCTGACGAGAGGAACAGACTCTACCGGAAGATAAATGTCGACACGCGAGCCGAACTTTATGAAGCCAAGATGCTCGTCAAACTCAGCCTCCTCTCCCACCCTGGCATAGGTCACTATGCGGCGGGCCATGGCCCCGGCCACCTGTCGCACCGTCACGCGATGACCCTCCGGAGTGACGATACCGATGGTAGACCTCTCATTTTCCGTACTCGCCTTGGGAAGCCATGCCGAATAGAAGCGGCCAGCATGATGACGCACATAAGCCACGCGTCCTTCTACAGGAAACCAGTTGGCATGCACGTTTAGAGGCGACATGAAGACTGATACCTGCAAGGCCTCGCCCTTGATGAATTCACGCTCCATCGTACGCTCTATGACCACCACTCTGCCATCCACCGAACTTATCACCATATCCTTACGCGGACCTTTGTAGCGCCGTGCTGGACAACGGAAAAAGTTGAACACAAACGAATACACGAGCACCGACAGCGCGGACAGCACTGACGGAAGAACCCACGGCGGCAGAAACAGCCAAACCGGTATGTTGAGAGCCAGCAGTACTACCGCCAGCATTATCAGGATATTGGTACCTTCTCGGTGAATCTTGTATTTCAAGGCCTTTTAATCACGCAACGGGCGTGACAACGTGCAAATTTATAAAAAATCCACCAAACAGACAAATTTATCGGTTTTTTTTGCTAATTTTGCGGTCCAGTTAACAGACATAACCCATAAAAGAGTAAACTTCCAGTCATGCCCTCCGCCCTTATGCTCATCAATCCCATCTCCGGGACCCGCGACAAGAACGGAATATGCGACCTGACCGCATCGCGTCTCAAGGCCGCAGGAATAGACCTTGATATAGTGCATACCAGATACAAGGGACATGGCGCGGAGCTCGCCGGAAGTGCAGCAGCGGCTGGCACCGACATAGTGGTTGCTGCCGGGGGCGACGGCACTGTCAATGAAATCGCCTCCGCGCTGATGCACACCGACACGGCTCTTGGCATAATACCCTGCGGCAGTGGCAATGGCCTTGCGCGATCACTCGGTCTCCCGATGGACTTTGACGGAGCCATCGACATCATAGCCCGCAACAAACCCTGTGCTGTTGACTGCGGCGTGGCTGGAGACAGACCATTCTTCTGTACTTTCGGTATGGGATTCGACGCCGTCGTCACTGAGAAATTCGCCTCCGGCGACCGTCGCGGCAAGATGCAATATGTTCGCAACGCCTTGCTCGAATACATCAATTTTACCCCCGACAGTTACGCGATGGAGATCGACGGAGAAATATACACCGAGGAGGCCTTGCTGATCGCAGTATGCAACACTCCCCAATATGGCAACAACGCCTACATCGCTCCCCGCGCGTCGCTGACCGACGGTCTGCTTGACGTGACTGTGGTCCGCAACGGTCCCATTATCCAGCAGGCAATGGCAGGAATCGGACTTCTCAGCGGCCAGATAGACCGTAACCGCTACGTGGATACCTTCAAGGCAAAAGAAGTCAAGATCATCCGACTTAAAGATGGTCCGGCACAGATAGACGGTGAACCCCTCACTCTCGGCCGAAAGGTGAGTATACATTGCGAGCCGTCGTGTCTGAAAGTGCTCGGCAACGGCAGTGAACCTGAGTTCAGACCGATCATCACCCCCGTACAGGCTTTCTTCGCCGACATGATCTCCGACCTCCGCTATCTGACACGGCAGTAAGTTTTATGGAAGAGAGGTTTCCCATCTCCCAATGCGAACCCGTCGTAACTTCCTTATTTTCAAATAATATTCATTTTCATCCAAGTATATATAAAACTTTTTTCAAAAAAAGTTACCGAAAAATTTGCACAATTCAAAAAAAGGCAGTAACTTTGCACTCGCAAACGGGAAACAACCCCCGAAAGCAACAAAACGATGGTGTCATAGCTCAGTTGGTAGAGCAAAGGACTGAAAATCCTTGTGTCCCCGGTTCGATTCCTGGTGGCACCACTTAAGCAGAAGTTAAATCGCTAATTCACACAGAATTGGCGATTTTTCTTTTAGCCACTATCGCCCGTAGTCACTATAATAGTCACTATCTAAACCTCACTAAATCACGTTAAATTGACTTGATTAAATGCTCTTAAAAAGGACCTTTTAATCTTCACGCCAATTAAACGCAACATTAAATCCACCACAAAAAATAGTGACTATCCGCGTGGTGCGCAGGAATAGTCACGATATTTCTACATTGATAGGCGTGTGCCGGATTGTTTTGTGTCGAGATCGTCATAGCGTGACCGGTTGCTGACTTCCCATTCGCGGTTTTCTCCACGGTCGGTGCTGACATTGAAGCATGAGAGTACTTTGGCAAAATTGAGCGCAAAGAGGTTGGCGGTCTGCTGAGTGAAGTCTTGCGGATGCGATAGAACACGTACTCCTGTCTGGTCTTTGGTTGTCTGACGTATGCGCTGTATGATTGCTCTTGCGTCTTCTCTTGTCAGGTAATGGACGGCAAGATTCAGGAGGTAGTCTTGTCTGTCGTCTGGAGAAAGTCTGCGATAATCGTTTTCGTCCTGAGTGTCCATTGGTATAATTGGTATTGGCATCCCATCATTCATTGTAATCCTCAGTGCGTTTCTTCCATCCCTATTCTTGACGGCAGTGGCAGACTGTATTCTGCTCTTGAAGTCATGGATTGGCTGTTGGGCGAGGTATGCCATAAGGATCTCTTCCGTGAACGTTGTGGCGGCTATCGTCAGGGCAACATCTTCCTTGTCGTCCGGTTTTACACCATTGTACCACGCTGCCTGACGCAAGGAAATTGGTTTCTGATATGTCCTGCCGTCCATCATCCTGATACGCATATAGTCTTTACACCCATCGTTGCCGATCACAACATTGAACATATCCCGGTAAACATCAAGAGGCGAAGGCTTGCGTTCTTGTTTTGGCACGAAGTCTATCAGCTCAGACAGTTTCATAACCTTGCTTCCGTCAAAGGCTATCTTTCCGGCATGGTCGACTATTCCATAGCCACGTACCTGACCGTTCTTGTCTTTCTGAAAATGTATGTCTATGCCGAAACTCTTTTTGAGGGTGAATATAAGTTGTTGCAGCTGCTCCTGCCGCTCCTTGCTCAACGGTTTGCCGTGTTTGTCGAGGATTTTCTTTATATCCTGATTGGATTTGGGACGAGTCTGTTTTTTCTTCTTGGACTTTGAGACTTCGGGACTATTGAGACTTTGATACTTTCCATCTGCAATCTCAGATTTATACTTCTTGATAATGGCACGAAGTTGGGTTGCACGATCCTTACGTGTTTGGCTGTTCCTGGTTATATGACTGAAGATGTCTCCGACAGAGATATTCCCTGCATCGCCTCCATTTTTCAAAAGTCGGTAGCCGTCAAGCGACTTTCCCATCTTAAAGCCGAAAGATCTGACGATGTTTGCAAACTGTCCTTCCGTCTCATAGTCATATTTGAGAATTCTCTCGATGTCATTGTTAATGTCGGAGGTAAGAATATGGTTGGCACAGGCATTGAGTCTGCGAATATCCTGATGGTCGGAGATGGCATAACCGTTTGGCTGAATCCTTGTAGAAAGTATATGGACGTGGTTGTTGTCCGTGTCATGATGGGCATAGACAAAGTAAGGCTGCTTCTCGTAACCCATGCCTTTCATCAATTCACGGGCAAAGTCTGTGAGCTCCTTCGGTGTCATAGTGCGTCCTTCAACGGATGCCGACACGTGGAACTGGAAACGGTCGGTACTTGTATTGCCATAGGTCTTTGACCGTTCTTTCAGATAACGTTCCACCTCAGCAGCCGCATCAAGTCCGAAACGGTGCATTGTCTCTACAGTCTGGCGCAGTCTCTCACTGACGTTAGCCATCAACATCAGTTCAGCTACACCGGCCGCAACCTTATCCTCATTGTATTTTGCACCGGGGAAACCTCCGCCTTTTACATCACTGAGCTTCTTAACAATCATACTCCCCGGATTTATGATTTGAGCATTTCATATAGATAGCGCAACATTTCGTGAATAATCTTCATCTCTCCACCGAATTGACTGAAAGGAAGAAGGTCGTTGGCGGTAAAGGCAAGTGGCGACATCTTCATCTTCTCGTTTATGCACTTGACAGCTTGATTGTGGTTGACACCAATTTTGTCAATCTTCTTAATGGCTGTTGAAATAAGTGCTATCAGTCGAGGATTGGTTCCTGGTGGTTCCGCAGTAACAGCTTCTTCGGAATATTTGAGAGTGGCGCATCTTATCAGCGCGCTCATATTTCCTTTGAAATAGGTTGCGGCCTTTTCACGCATCTGTTTGTATATAGTCTCATCAACTCTGGTATTTATAGTGATTTCTTTCTTCTTTGACATGTTATGTGATAATTTATAAATAGGTTATTTGACCATTCTTACATTAGATAAATAGAGTATTGAGATATTGTATAATTGTATTATTGTGTACTTGTCATATTTGAGCAATGGGACATTTGAGTATTTGCACATTCGATAATTAGGTTAGTACATCATTTGAATATCCGGTTACATTACCCCGGTGTTTTCGGTTAACTGAACCAACGAACAGAGGTATCTCAGTTCTTCCGACCGACAAACCGAAGCATCTCGATTGCTGAATATGCGATAATCAGGTTATTACACCATTTGAATATCCAGTTACATTACCCTGGTGTTTTCGGTTGACTGAACCAACGAACCGAGGTATCTCAGTTCTTCCGACCGACAAACCGAAGTATCTCGGTTACTGAACAACGGATAATCAGGTTATCGCGCCATTTGAGTATCCGGTTACATTACCCAGGTGTTTCTGGTTGTCCGAACTAACGAAACAAGGTGCCTCAGTTCTGCCAATCGACAAACCGAGTTATCTCGGTTACCTTATTCCAAGTACCAAAGTCTGCGAGTTTCGAGCGGAATTAACCCTCACCTTTGGGGAGGCGAGATTGCCGTTGTGTATACAATCGGCATATCTTGCCAAAGCAAGGTTGACCTCCATTTCATAGCTCGTGCGACATCAAATTTCCTATATCCTTAGACCCTCGATTGCTCCTCGGTATCCAATGAACCGGAGTTCCCCAATACATCGGTTAGACAGACCGAGGTTTCAAGGATTATCAGTCAGTCAGACTGATAATCCAAGAGTCCGAATTCGGCGAACTGTAGTTTCTTGATACTACGGTCATATAACCATGCAACCAGAGATACATCATCCGTGAAACCGAGATTCCGGATAGTCGGATGATTAGATAATGGGATCATCACATATCTCAGTAATTGGGTTATTGCAACATTTGAGTCTTTGGATATTTGGGTAAATGCATATTATGACATTGGAGCATTATATAATCGGGTTATCCGTTTATCTAAATCAAGGTTCAAAATTCCAAAGTCTCATAGTCTCAAAATCTCATTGTTTCATTTGGAAATACCTTTTGAAACCTCGCAGGATAGACACATTACTCTCCCTCTGGTAGGAGGGTGAGTAAATACCATGTCTATCAGATATTCAGATTTCGGTTACCGAGTGCCTTGCGGACTTCATATTCAGGATAGAGAACTTTGTTCCCGGTTTTGACGGGTTTAAGTATGCCCTTGTTGGCCCAGTGCCAGAGAGTGGCATCGCATACTCCAAAGAGTTCCTTCACTTCGATTTTGGTGAGCATACGCTCCTTCTTTGCGGCCTCGACCATTGAGCCGAGTTCATCCTTTGCTCGGCGTATAAGATCATCGGAAAAGGCTTTGAGGTCTTCGGCGCTCATCTCAACCTTGACGTGGGCGCGACCTTCATTGAGAATATCTAAAAGGTGTTCCATATTTATTTCTATTACCGTCATAGTTTGGGCGGTTCCGCTGACGGCTTAAAACGGAAACGCCACCGCTCCGAAATGGAACGATGGCGCAAAAGTATAGCGGAATTTCTTGAAATAAGAAGAATTAGCTGTTCGTTCAGTTCGCGTACTCCAAAACGAATCAAACGAATTGAAAAGGGGTTATTTCAGTCGAGGTTTTCAGGATTTTTCATCAAAACTTCGGTCTTTATCTTGTCAATCGCGAAACGATTTTCAGGCTCGTCCTTTCCATATCTCTTGCCGTGAGGTAATAGGCTTTGAAGAGTGTTAACATCCTTCTGGACTTGACGCGTTCCCACAATTTTGACATCAGGGAAAGAGATTTTCAGGGCATTCATGAATCGCGTAACAGTTAAATTTGTCTTGATCTCATCAGACTCAATAAGCGCAACGTATAAACGAGCCACATCAATACCACGTACATTATACTTCAACCAATCCCCGATACGGTTCACCATATCTTTATCATGAGACACGACAATAGATATCAAATCCTCAATAAACCTTTTCGTTTTGTTTGATTTGACAGGGGTATCTGTTTCCTCCTCTACGTCCTCATCAAGTCCATTCAATGCCCATTCCGCGATATTACCATCTTCTATGTGTTTTCTGTAATCCAGATACTCGCCTAATTCTTTGCGTGAACGCTGTTTTGTTCCTATGAGACGCTTCATGACATCTTTAAGGAACTTGGAAAGCTGCCATTGGGCTTGTCTATTGCCAGACAACGCGATTGCATCTTCAATATTCTCAATCAACATCTCGGATGATCGACCATGTTTCAGCCAAGCAGCAAAAGGCAGACGGTACTTATCCCAGTCTTCATCCCAATTTGGATTTGTAAGCATCTTTTCGGTAAACCCTAACTGATGTAGGATCTCTACAAGCTCATCAACATTCACATAGTCGGTGTCTACCATATATTCTAACCGCTTCTGAAATTCCGGTGATGTAATGAATGCAGCTTGCCCCATGAGGAACACACTAAAAAGATCAGCCTCACCCATCTCCAACGCGACCTCTCCATACTCCTGCGGATGGCACTCCATCCAAGCCTTCAAATCCTCCTTGCTATTTTCAGAATCAATATTATTTCGGTTATCATTCATATTCAAAAGTGTTTAGACTGCAAAATTACAATAGCCTTGAGCTATTAGACGAAATGTGTTACAACAAAGTTCGTACATTTCTATTGCTAAATCACCCTCTTTGGACACAAATCTCATCTTTTCCCACAAAATCCCACATTATCCCATATCCATTAGACCAAAATAGTAAGAGATAGCAGTAACTCCTGAACATTCTGTCCACCTTTCCTCCTCGCTATTTAGACAACCTTATTTTGAGAGTCTCGATTTCTCGCAACATCCTCGTAGTAAAAGCTGTAGATAAACTCTAATAAGGTTGCGTATCTCCCATCTTTTTTGTAACTTTGCAACTTGAGGAATTATACATCGTAATGAACAGACCAGCATCATATAACGAACCACAAAATAGCTATTGTTGAGAAGTCGCTCCTCTGCAAGGTTTGGTCTACCTATTTCGAGGTTACTTCGAGACTTGGCTTTGCAGACTTTTGAAACAAGGCGCAGAAACAACATATCGTAAATCTATCTTATACCGGTTTACATTAGAGATATTGATAACGATTCTTGTCGCTATCGTTCCTTTTAACGCAGATGCTGTTGAGAAGCGTGCATTGCTTATTGGCATATCAGATTATCCTACGGTCAAGGGACATCCGGAATTGGAATGGTGCGATATTCATGGAGCTAATGATATTGTAACGCTTACGCCTACGCTAAAAAAACAAGGGTTTAAAATAACATCTTTGACAGACTCGAAGGCAACTGCTGTAAACATCCGAAAGGCATTTCACCAACTTGAAGCATCTGCCACCACCGGTGACCTTATCTATATTCATTTTTCAGGACATGGACAGGCCGTAGAGGATAAGAATGGTGACGAAATTGACGGCTGGGATGAGGCGATCATACCTTATGATGCTCGCATAAAGTATACTAAAGGCACTTATGAAGGCGAAAATCATATTCTTGATGATGAACTGGAATCTTATTTCACCGCAATAAGGAATAAAATCGGACGCGGTGGTTATCTTTATATAATACTCGACGCTTGCCACATGGGTGGTGCAAGTCGTGGAGATGAGGAGGAAGAAGACGAAATATTTATCAGGGGAACTGACAACGGGTTTTCGCCATCAGGCAAA
>JAIECF010000123.1 GCA_029068655.1 Muribaculaceae bacterium
CCAATACATAGGAGGTTTTCGTATGGAAAACGTAATGCCTTTAATCTTCCAACGCGGCCAAGTGTGGCACTGGGAGGACCCTGAGTACATGAACAAATCCAGGAATAAACAAGTTCCTGCAAACGTAGCTGGTACTCATTACTCCCGGTACGTGATCATCGCTCAGGATCCGATCACCGCCACCACGGATGACATCATTGTCATTCCGATCTCGTCCAGCAACAACGGCAAACACGATGTGCGTGTCATCGTGCATCACCTGTACCTGCAAACGCAGGTGTCCTACGCAAAAGTCCAGTCTTTGTTCCCTGCGCATCCGCGCTCCCTCTCCAAATATATCTGCACCCTGGATCCGAGCATCATGGAGATCATCACCGGCGAAATTGCCAAGATGCTTATTCCGGAAATGTCCCGCCTTGTAGTAGAGGACGAACTCCAGAAACGGTTCGGTATCAATCTCATCAACAGCACTCTGGATGGTTCCGTTGCCCCGGTGTCCAACGATCAACGGCAGGTTGAAGAATTTGTACGATCTCAAATCGTTCTCAACCAAAATGAGCAGGTTGATCTGGGTGTACTCAAAGCCAATTACAATCGCTGGTGTTTGGCAAATGGATACCGGGCTACAAATGACATCGCCGAGTTCGCAGAGCTGTTCATTTACTTTGTGAATGAAATGATTGGGCGGAAGCAGTTTGAGTCTTGCCGTTGGGCTTCCAATGAAGAGATCAATTCCCTAGCGTTCCGCGGCATTCGGCTCCGCAATACCAGCGGTACTGTTATCAACGTATTTCCGGATAAGGGAATCGTTAATGGAATGAATCCTGCATTACCCGAGCAACCACTTCCCGAGCATGAACCGGTAACCGGCACCGTAACCGACACCCCGAAACTTTACGACTGGACCAAACAGGAGAATCGCGATCAGTTCCTGGCGTACCTGAACGAGCACGGCAGGCATGCAACTTCTGAGCAGTACGGTCTTAGTATCGGCACTGTTGATGCATACTCCCGCCGATTCAAAGTGCCCATTGATCCGGATAAACCTCGTGCTAGAGGTGGCGTCAAAAAGAACATGGAAGAGAAAACCAAAGATTGCCAGGCTCTGTTGAACGATATCGCCGAGCTTGGTTGGGAAGGCGCTTGTGCCAAGTATATGTGCAATAGCCATTCCCTGCAGAATAAGATCAGCCGTTACCGTCTGGCCGGTGTGTTGCCTGAAGGTTGGTCTCTGGCCGACTTTCTGAAGAAGTGTGAAGAAGCAAAAGATCAGGCTAAGGAAGAAGCTCCTGCAGAAGACGGAGAAAAGAAATTGACGTGTATCGATAAGATTAAGGGTGGCCGCGTCCTGTATAGCCCTGACATCGAGAAGGGGATTAGCATTATGTCTAACATTATGCGCGATACTCTGATGAATAACCAGGTCACCATTTCCTGCATTCCTCTTAGTAAGCTCAGCGAATCCGATTTCATTGCCAAGCTGAGTTCTTCTCTGTATTATTCCCTGCTGAAACTGACAGGTGTTACCAACCGCGGTACCGTTACAGTTCCTTGGGTTGACACCAAGAGCACCCTGATCTGGTTCTATGATATGCTTGGTCGACTGGCAGTCGATACCAGATTGCATGGTTCCTACGACTTTAAAGAAATCCACGACCGCTACGCGGCTGCGTATCCTGAAGAACCTTTCGGCATTCCGACTCAGTATCTGGCTATTGCGAGAAATCGGTTTGTCCAGAACTTGGGTATCAACAATTATGATGCTGATCGCATCAAAGATCTGTTGAAGCCGTTGGTAACCTCTAAGTTTGCATGATGCAAACTTAGAGGCAAAAAGATACGGGGCCAAAAGCGCCCCGTATCTTTTTGCTGTGTTGTTTGCATGATTCAAACTTCCGTCTGAAGCAAATCCTCATCGGCTTCTTCACCGGGCCATGGGCCAATCTCATCCATCGGGAACTGTTCGTTGAGAAACTCAGCTTCCGGTATCTCAGATGATACAATGTTGATCAGATGAGCACCGATCGTAGCTGTGAGTTCACGGATGACTCCCAGAGTTACTTTTTCCTCTTCTGATACACTTTCATCTTCCATGATCTCATGGATGTCTCCTGCGAACGCTTCCAGCTTAAGTATCGCCTGCCGGAACAACGCTAAGGGGAGTCTGCTCTCTTCGTTCATAACTGATTACCGCCTTTCCGAATCTCGCGTCTTTGGGCCAGCCTGACTTAAAATTGGGTGCCAGTTGATTCCGCTGTCTCCAATTATGTACTGCTGTTGTCGACGTCCCAGTTCGTAATGAGATTTCGCGATCACTGAGACCATCGTCATAGAGCGGACGAAACATGAGATCATACTCTTCCGGCTTACGATGGCGGCCACCCTTGGGCTTCACGGTTTTCTTAAAATCAGACGACAGAATCTGAACACCGAGAGCCTCTAGACGATTAATGATGGCTCGTTCGGAACACGCATTCAGTTCTGACAGGATCTTGATCTGCTCTACCTTGTCGTCAGCTTGCTTATAAAGATACAAGAGATCCCCGTCTTCCATCCAAATACTCATGTAACCGCCTCCAGATCATACGCAACCCACACC
>JAIECF010000124.1 GCA_029068655.1 Muribaculaceae bacterium
TATTTGAATGGTATAGTTATATTTTGTTGTCCAGAAAATATTAAGCCTGTGTAGTTGTATGCTTGATATTTACGACCTTCTTTATCTAAACCTATAAAATTCGGATACCTGGTATAATCCTGAATATTTCTATCCTGTATGAGCCAAGATTTTCCATCATTATCTATCAAGATAACATCATCAATTATTGCTGGTCGAGGTTTTATAATGAGAGTGTATTTATTCTGTTCGTTAGAAAGTTTAATTTCTCTGACAATCGCGGGGTCGTCAGGGCCCATTGCTCCAACAGATATGTTAATGGTCTCTTCATTTTTTACAGTAATTGAAGAACTCCATAAAGTGGAGTATTGGACTTTGTTACCACCTCCATCCAATACCTGCCCTTGAACATTAAAGGACGCCTTACAATATTTGTACTGGGATGAGTGGTCGATGGAGATTCGTCCTTCGAGGGGCCACTGCAGAGTGGTGGATACGTTGACTGATGAGAGATTTCCTTCGATCTTATCGTTGATATAGACTTTGAAGGGAACATCGATGAAGGAGTTGAAACAATCGGGATCAAAGCCATCAATCTCAATCGTTCTATTCTCATGATCTATCTTGACACGATCGTATGATACAGGAATCAATGCGAATGGCATATCATCCGGTATTACAGGTTCTTCCGAACCTCCTATTGCCGGATTCTGAGAGACAAAAAGGTTTACGCTCAGCCTTCCACCTTCCGGAGTAGTAGCCGAGACAGCAATTTTACCGGAAAGAATATCTTCACCTGTATTCATTCCGGAGGGTTTTATCTTTAAAGTCGACACTGGAGACTCCGAAATGACGGATACAATAAAAGCATCCTTAGAAATTTCATTATCCGCTGTATACACCACATCCAATGATAGGCCCTTGGAAGCAAGAACTTTAATTTCCTTGCCCACTTCAGAATCTCCCTCAAACTCTAATTTTCCGGAAGAAAGTACCACGAAATTCCCTTTGTCATCTATAGCATAACAACCATTTTCCAGATCCCAATCTTCCACTACAGAATGCACAATAAGAGATTCCCTTGCCAGATAAGCATCTTTAACAGTAGGCGCACCACTCCCCTTGACAGACTGTATGTTGACAAGATACTTGGTATTTGCCTTCACTTCCGACCTATTTCCATCTATACCAACGTTTACACGATAATAAGAAGATTCTGCGTCATCCTTATACTTTGCCTTAATTATTAGCGCAGTAGATTCAGAATCAGAAAGATACGAATCATATGATACAGATGGGAAGCAATAGATCGATTCCTTCAACTGCTGCAACCCCTCTTCATCAGGATCCGGCATCTTCAGGAATATGTCGTCTCCAGTATCCGCTTCCTCATCCGAGAGTTTACCATTGACATTCCCCAATCTATTTCCAAGCTCACTCTCTACATTGGGAACAGAGACTTTATCACGCCAGTTGCACAGTGCAACTCCTTCTACCACAAAATCATTATTGACATTATTGGTCAAGTCGATGCGTGCTACCATTCTCCGAAAAGAAAGTGAAGCTGATACATTATAGACGCCATCCTGCATAGAGAATCTAAAGAGGGAGTTAGACGTAATTTGTCCTTTCATAGGAAGACAATCTATCTTTCCTGCTGTTATCCTATCGGCAGACCAAACATGAAGTTCATCTTTTACGCCGGATGCAGCGGAACTCCAATCATCAAGATAATCACTGAATCTATCGAATCCGGCAGGTGCATAATAATCAGCATTGGCAACCGCAATTAGTTGATAGTCAGTATTCGGTTTAAGACGTAACGGCATCTTGAATTTAAGTCTTCCGGGATCAGACTCGTCAATATCCGCTCTTACCGCAGCCTCAGGCACCCCTGTTTCCAACGAGGCATCTGCTGCGTAAAACAGAAGATAAGCGTGATCGATTTCTGATTCAATATCATGATTTTCACCTTCCCTTGTCAATGCGACATTCTCAATCGAGAAACCAATTACAGCACTCCCTGCTCCGCTATCGAATACACTTCGATTGCGGAGGTCGTCCGTACACCCTGATAAACACAGAGTAAATACCGATACAAAATACAGAACAACTTTTAAAACGTAGTGCCGGAGCATGGAAATCAAGAATATTAAAGATCTACGTTCTGCTGAATTTCCTTCCAGTCTTCGACTGATATGGAAGCTGATATCCAGGAGCTACCCTCTGCATCCAGAACAGCTGCCGGATTTGAAGGACGAAGCAAATCTTCCGAACTGAATCCGAGATTCTTGACAGAATTTATATTGACCTTATAGAATCGATTGCGCATTACCATCTTCCTCTGTTTTGTTTTGTCTCCGGATGAGTCTTCATGAGCTATATTAACCCGATAGTATACATAACCTCCGTCAAACTTCACTACTTCGAAGTTGGCAGCTCTTGGAGCTTTCTGCATTGGTGAAGCTACCATCATAGCCTTATCGGTCTGCGAAACTGTAATTGCTGATGATTCCCCTTTATTGAGGGAATTCTTATAGTTGGTGGCGTCGTCTTCGCTTTTGAATGTCAGTATATGATTGTTGTTGTGATCAAGTGCGTAATCAACCAAACCATTTTCCTTATCTTGAATGCCAACCGCATAATAAGTAGCGGAGGCAACCGGAGTATCTGTCAAAGTGGTAAGTGAAGATTTCGATGTATCGAAAGAATAGTATTTTTCCGGAGTGGTAGCGAAACGAACGCTAAGAAAAGTGGTATTGCCGCTCAAAGGCTTGGAAACTATATTTTCGGACATGTATGCGCAACCAGCCGCAGAGAAATCTGAAGTAACAGCATTCAGGTAATCACCTACACCGAGCGTATAACTATCATAGGTTCCGTTTTCATTAGAATCAACATAGGTATCCAAGATATCAGACCCATTATGAAACACGATCATCCTCTCGTTTAACTGAAAAGCCCTAAATGAGGCATTCCCAAAAGATATTCCGAAAGATGAGCCGTTGACATTCGCACTTTTCACCTGAGCCTTGGCGACCAACCTCTGAAGCTTGATATTAAAGACATTAGATGATGGCATATTATCCTGCGAAGTAGAAAGCATCACCTGCTGCTCCTCACTTTTTCCCACCATGACAAAACCATCAGACTCTGTCTTTATGTTTTCCAAAGAAGAATTGAAAGTCTTTTTCTGATAATCGGTAAGATGGATTCCTAAACTGGGATTTACATTCGATTTCGCAGTTACGACATACAATGTCTTAAGTCCGTTGGTGACTTCAAGGTTTACTGTATTAGAGCCATCTGTGATTACCGCATTTTTAGTAACCTCAAGATTCTGTTTATCATCAAAAACATGTATAGTTACATTTGAAATCTTGTTTTCGTCAGCGGTTGACAATTCTCCGGCTCTGGTTTCCTCCACATTGAGAATAAGCTGGATTGTCGCGGTATTCTTTTCGTTGGATATCTGGATATCAAACGGATTCGGGTCGCTGGAGCATGAGGTCGTCGACGGGAGAACTACAGCAACCACAAGAAAGAGGGAAGCAAGTCTTAAAGTTTTCATGGTTGATTTAAGGGTTTAGTTATCTCTATACAAGAGGTTTATTGGAAAAATATGGAGAAAGGGTGGAGGAGAGAGTGGAGAATCAGTCTAACTTGAGGACAGCAAGGAAGGCCTTCTGAGGCACCTCTACCCTACCGATCTGTTTCATGCGCTTCTTTCCTTCCTTCTGCTTCTCGAGCAGCTTACGCTTACGGCTTATGTCACCTCCGTAGCACTTCGCGGTCACGTCCTTACGTACGGCCTTGACTGTCTCACGGGCAATAACCTTTGTGCCGATAGCAGCCTGAATGGCAATGTCAAACTGCTGGCGCGGTATGAGTTCCTTGAGTTTCTCACACATGCGGCGTCCAAACCTTACGGAGTTATCAGCATGGGTCAGAGTGGAGAGAGCATCGACACTTTCTCCATTGAGAAGGATATCGAGCTTAACGAGATTTGAGGGTCGAAAATCATGGATATGATAATCAAAGCTGGCGTAGCCCTTGGAAATAGACTTCAATTTATCATAGAAGTCGATCACTATCTCGCCGAGAGGCATATCGAAAGTAATCTCCATACGATTGCCTGAAATATATTCCTGCTTTATCAGTTCACCTCGCTTTCCAAGACAGAGGGTCATGATGGGACCTATAAACTCTGCGGCGGTAATTACCGTAGCACGTATATATGGTTCCTCGATATGGTCTATAAGAGTCGGATCAGGGAGTCCCGACGGATTGTGCACTTCATGCTTGTTGCCCTTCTTGTCATATACAAAATAAGAAACATTGGGAACTGTGGTGATTACGTCCATATTGAACTCGCGACCAAGACGCTCCTGAATGATCTCCATATGGAGCAGGCCGAGGAAACCGCAACGGAAACCGAAACCGAGGGCGGCGGATGATTCAGGCTGGAAAGTCAGAGAAGCATCATTGAGCTGAAGTTTCTCAAGAGATGCGCGAAGGTTTTCAAAATCCTCCGGATCTATTGGATATACACCGGCGAACACCATCGGTTTTACTTCCTCAAAACCATCAATCGCCTTATCGCAAGGACGTGCCACATGGGTGATGGTATCGCCAACCTTAACCTCTCGCGAAGTCTTGATGCCTGAAATGATATAGCCTACATTTCCCGCAGAGAGTTCCTTTCTCGGAGAGAGATCGAGCTTAAGCACGCCGATCTCATCGGCGTGATACTCCTTTCCCGTAGATACGAACTTCACGAAGTCGTCTGTACGTATGGTACCGTTGACGATCTTGAAATAAGCAATGATGCCTCGGAACGGATTGAATACGGAGTCAAAGATAAGTGCCTGCAATGGTGCTTCAGGATCTCCTTTCGGAGCCGGGATGCGATCCACAATGGCCTTCAGGATCTCATCCACACCCATGCCTGTCTTACCTGATGCCCGGATTATATCCTTACGGTCGCAACCGAGCAGATCTACGATCTGATCTTCCACTTCATCAGGATTGGCACTCTCAAGATCACACTTATTGATGACCGGAATGATCTCGAGATCATTGTCTATGGCCATATAGAGGTTCGAGATGGTCTGAGCCTGAATGCCCTGGCTACCGTCGACTATCAGAAGAGCGCCTTCGCATGCCGCAATGGATCTGGATACCTCATAGGAGAAGTCCACGTGACCCGGAGTGTCGATAAGATTGAGGGTATAGTGTTCTCCATCAAGTTCATAGTCCATCTGTATAGCATGGCTTTTTATGGTGATGCCACGCTCGCGTTCGAGATCCATGTCGTCGAGTACCTGAGCCTCCATGTCTTTTGCAGACACGGTATTCGTACGTTCGAGGAGACGGTCGGCAAGGGTTGACTTGCCGTGGTCGATGTGGGCTATGATGCAGAAATTGCGTATATTTTTCATCTTCAAATTGAAATCGAGTTAGCCGGTTTTCCACATTATGGTGAAAAACCGGCTTCAAAGTTACGAAAATTTTCTGAGATAGCGAAAAAAGGGAGAAAAAAAATCAGGGATTGACACGCTGCGCCCAGTCGAGAGTGTAATAATAGGTCTCGGTCTGATCTGAAGCAGTGCCTGGGAAATAGCAAGAAAGACCGGAATACTTACTCGGGTCAAAGGCATTGATCGTACCGTTGAAGTTCCTTGTAGAGCACCCTGCATACACGGTAATGTCACGGAGCGCCTCATCAAATTCAGCTTCCAGTTCAGCGGCACCCGGATCAGTAAAATTGAGATGACGCTTGGTAAACTGACCGAAGTCGTACAAAGGAGTCTTCAATCGACTGTAGTTCTGAAGTCCGGTAGCAGAAGCGGGGCGAGTGCCCGCAGCATAAATGTCAGCCGCAGCCTGAGCGAGGCGTTCAAGTCCGTCGGTCTTCATTACGGTTACTGTCACAGCCTGATTCTGGTCGTTATAATAATCAAAGAATGCTTTTCCCGCACCTTTAAGATCGGGATAGTGAGCGGCCAGCATCGGAAGAGTAGTTTCATAGTTCATTCCCATGCTCCAGTCTTCCGTAGGATAGCCTGCTATGAATTCACATTTATTACGTAGCTGATATACCACTTCCACCCCCATCATGTAGCATAAGTCAAACCATATATAGTCGAACATGCCGTCGGGAATAGCTGAAGCGAGCTGATCAACATCGCAATAATCAGTCACACCCTGATATTTATCCATTCCATAGCTTCTCTTCATTCCTTCCGGCAACTGATGGTCGGAGAAATTAGGTATCCAGCCTGTACCATGGCTCCACAATATCAGACCATAGTTTTCAGCAGGGGCCTCTGCACGCAGATCGGTGAATATTTCCCTCATACGCTCCGGATCGGTAGAGAAAGTATTACGGTCATAAGACTTTATTTCCTGAAATGACCATTCTCCGGAGGGATCCGGTCTCAATTCGGTGAGAGTTGCCATCGTAGCCGCTTGCGACGACACACTATAAAGCAGCACTCGGACATCCTTTCCAAGTCCCGCAACATTAGGAGCGGCTTCTATCATTTCATTTTTATCCGAAACGAGATCAGCCGCAAGATTATTGGATGCAACTGCATAAATAAGTACAGTTCGACTGGCATCGGACTGTTTCGGCTCGTCCTTCTTGTCGCCACATGACGGGAGAACACAGACAAGCGCTATTGCAAAGAGTAAAGTGAGAAATCTATTCATAATATATAGCAACGCAGATTCTTCAAAAATATTGTGGACGATCCCCTTCGGCATATAATAAAGCGAATGTGAGCCGGTATGCCGTTAAAACCATTATAGGTGCAAATGTGTTAAAAAGGATGAATTTTTCTGATAATAATATAATGTAGAGATATGAAGAAATCAATAATATGGCTTCTGACGGTCGTCATGGGCATCACATTCTGCGCATTGCTTTATTTCCAGATCACTTATCTGGAAAATATGGTAAAGATGCGCGAGGCACAGTTTTCAGAAGGGGCGATGCGCTCTATCTATGGAACTGTCGGCCTGCTCGAACGGCGTGAGACGATGCATTTCCTCGAGCAGGACATACGGATGCTCAACAGTTCATACGAAGATTCCGATACAGATGCTTCAGGAGAAATTCTTTCTTCAGAAGAACTGTTTCCAATCCCGCAACCAGGAAAAAATCCTGTGATATCCTATCGTCCACCCACAGAAAAACTTGAAAAAAGATACCATGAACTGCAGGAGGCCATATGGGAACAATACGTCTACCAACGAGGTCTTCTTGACGAACTGGTGTTATCTATACTATACGACGCCGAAAGACGTCCGGTACTCGAACGCGCTGACGCGGATACCATTCGAAAAGTGCTCACTGTAGAACTCGCCAACAACGGGCTCGAGGTCCCATTCAGTTTCGCTGTCACAGACAATAACACAATAATATATTCCACTGAGAAATATGATCCTGACCTATCTGAAAAACAGATATACAGCGCCCGCCTCTTTCCCAACAGCAACAGCCGATATGAACTCAAGGTAGAGTTTCCCACCAAGGCTAACTACATCTATTCATCTGTACGCTTTGTGATTCCGACGCTTGCCCTGACCATACTGCTTCTGGCAATCTTCATTTTCACCATGATTCTGGCATTCCGACAAAAGAAATTAGGAGAAATGAAGACTGATTTCATCAATAATATGACCCATGAACTGAAGACACCAATCAGTACGATCTCTCTTGCCGCCCAGATGCTCAACGACGCCTCGGTGAGAAAATCTCCCGAGACTCTCCACCATATCTCTGAAGTCATCAACACTGAATCTAAAAGGTTGAGATTCCAGGTAGAGAAGGTTTTACAGATGTCTGTATTAGAGAACAGCAACAGCGCTCTCAACTTCAGGACAATAGACGCTAATAAAATTATTGCCGGAGTAGTATCTACATTCAAGCTGAAAGTAGAGCGCTTCGGAGGCAGCCTCAGTTTCATAAATGACGCAGACGAAGCAATGATATATGTTGATGAAATGCAATTCACCAATGTCATCTTCAATCTGCTTGACAACGCTGTGAAATACCGCAACGAGGACATAGAACCAGAACTGACAGTAAAGACAACAGATATAGATGGCAAACGACTGCGAATCCAGATCCGCGACAACGGAATAGGAATGAAGAAGGAAGATCTGAAGAAGATTTTCGAGAAATTCTACCGTGTGCATACCGGCAACCGTCATGATGTGAAGGGATTCGGGCTCGGTCTGGCATACGTACACAGGATGGTAAATGTATTTAACGGTACCATCAGTGTCGAGTCGGAACTCGGAAAAGGAAGTGAGTTCACCATCGAACTACCGTTGGCGGAGTCTTAAGTCTTCAGTGTTAAGTCTTCAGTCTACAGAATTAAAGTTAAATTAAGGATAAGCTGAGGGGGATGATTAAAAAATATTGACATATCTAAAGGAAATTTGAAATTGTTAAAACCAAGATGCGATTTAGGCGTTTATATATTGAGTCAGTTCAGATGCCGGGAATGCCCGACATTATAGCTACTCTAAAGCGAAGGAATAATTAACATAAAAAACACATAAACACACAAAACTCATAGCCATGGAAGAAAAAATAAAAATACTGCTCTGTGAAGATGACGAAAACCTTGGAATGCTGCTCAGGGAATTCCTGCAGGCAAAAGGATTTAACGCCGACCTATTCCCCGACGGAGAAAAAGGCTATAAGGCTTTCCTGAAGGGCAAGTATGACTTATGCGTACTCGACGTAATGATGCCTAAGAAAGATGGCTTTACACTCGCCCAGGAGATCAGAAATGTCAACGGAGAAGTACCCATCATATTCCTAACAGCAAAGAACCTTAAAGATGACATACTCGAAGGATTCAAGATTGGCGCAGACGACTACATCACCAAACCCTTCTCAATGGAAGAGCTTGTAGTGCGCATCGACGCTATTCTTCGCCGTGTGAAAGGCAAGAAAGACCGCGAGGTAACGCTCTTCAGAATAGGTAAATTTACATTCGATACCCAGAAGCAGGTACTTGTATCGGCTGAATCGACTCAGAAACTTACCACCAAGGAATCAGAACTCCTTGCCCTTCTTTGCTCACACGTCAACGACATTCTGGAGCGCAACTATGCGCTGAAGACCATATGGGTCGACGACAATTACTTCAACGCCCGCTCTATGGACGTCTACATCACAAAGCTCAGGAAGCTCCTTAAGGGAGATCCCTCGATTGAGATCATAAATATCCACGGCAAAGGCTATAAGCTCATCGCACCGACTCCCAACGAGGAGTAAGCTGATATGAAAGTTCTTTATAGAATCTATCAATGGGTAATAGCAGCCCCGATCTTCATCATAGCTACCTTCATCACGGCTACAATAACGCTGATAGGCTGTGCTATAGGCAAATCTGAATTCTGGGGGTACTGGCCGGCCCACTACTGGAGTCGTTTCTGCTGCGCGATCGCCTTAGTACGTGTCAAGGTCGTAGGGCGCGAAAACATCGACAGAAACACGTCGTACGTTTTCACAGCAAATCATCAGGGGGCTTTCGATATATGGTCGATCTACGGATATCTCAACCATAAGTTTATATGGATGATGAAGAAAGAACTTGAAGACATCTTCATGGTAGGCTGGGCATGCAAGAAAGCCGGACATGTATACGTCGACGATCAGAGCATATCCAACATCCGCCACACCATTGAGGAAGCCGAACAAAAACTTAGAGGAGGCCGATCTATCGTCATTTTCCCAGAAGGGAGCCGGTCATGGGACGGCAAGATGATACCTTTCAAACGCGGAGCCTTCATGCTGGCTGCAGAGTTCAGACTGCCGGTGGTGCCAATTACCATCGACGGATCATTCAAGGCCATGCCGCGGTATACATACAACATCTGCCCCACGACCATCACCTTGACAATCCACGAGCCCATAAAGCCCGGAGAAAAGGGATTCAACACAAAAGTTCTTATGGCACAGTGCAAAGCTGCCATAGAATCAGCCCTTCCTGAAGAAGACAAGGGTCTTTCCACTGATCCGAGAGTGGGAGGATAATATAAAAGTGGGACGATAATATAAAAAAGAACCTTAAAATTTAATACGATATGCTACAGTATGTAACAGACGCAGCCGCAAAACGAAGCGTCGAAGACCAGATAAAAGATGTGCTTGATGCCGGATGCAACTGGATCACTATTGATCCGACCGGAATGAGCGATAAAGATGTCAAGAGCCTTGTTGAGAAAATAATGCCTGCATGCCTTGAAAAGCAAGCGTTCCTTCTCATCAAAGATAAGACGGATCTTGCCAAGGAAGCCAATGTAGGCGGAGTAGTTCTCAGTCAGAACAGTGATACTCCTTCACATGCACGAATGGCACTTGGGGCAGCAGCTGTGATTGGAGTTGAAGTTGCCGATACCCAACAGATCGACAGACTTATAGGTCTTGACGTAGACTATGTCGTTATGTCGTATAAAGACCTTGGCATTGATGGAGTCAGGAATCTGTGCAGCTATATGGAGCAGAAAGAGATGGAACTGCCAAGGGTCGGCGCCGGAGGAGTCGGATACGATGATATTGCGCCATTAATGGATGCCGGATGCAACGGAGTGGCTATGAGTGAAGCTCTGGCTGACGCAGAGGATATCGAAGCCGAGACATCAAAGGCCATCAAGCTCCTGAAGGTCTATGAGGAGAAAGAACAAGAACGGCTCAAAAAACAATAATGAGACCATATACCTTAACAATTTAATCATTAACCCTTAACCCTTTATAAAACTATGGTAACACAACCAAAACTTCCATACTCACCCGATGCGCTGGCGCCTTTCATTTCAGAACGGACAGTCAGCATTCACTTCGGTAAACATACGAAAGCATATTTCGACACTACAAACGATTTGATCAAGGGAACTGAATATGAGGACATGCCCTTGGATGAGATCGTAGTCAACAGCGACGGGAAACTTTTCAATAATGCTTCACAGGCCTGGAATCATATATTCTATTTCTTCACGTTTAATCCGGATGGGACACACGAACCGGAAGGAGCATTCCGTAAGAAGATAGAAGAGACATTTGAAAGCGTAGACAAACTCAAGGAGACCATGAAAGAGGCCGGCAAGACTCTTTTCGGATCAGGCTGGGTATGGCTCTCCGCAGATGCAGACGGAAAACTTATTATTACTCAAGGCCGCAACGCAGAGTCTCCTCTAAAGGATGGACTTACTCCTCTTTTATGCATCGACGTATGGGAACATGCATACTATCTTGATTATGAAAACCGCCGTCCTGACTATCTTGATGCACAGTGGAACATAGTAGACTGGAAGATAGTAGGACAAAGATATGACAATATCTTCGAATCCTAAGTAATCAGACTTCAGTGGAGAGGATCTCCAGTCAGGAAATCAAAAATCTTAAGTCTTGGACTTACATCTTAAGACTTTCATAAAACTTTTGGCCTGATAATTGTTATAATTAGGGTGAGTATCGCCTCCGGCTGGTGGCAATACGCCCTAATTTTTCATATAAACAAATATCAATAAGAATGATAAGAGATACTGCAATATCTGCCATACAGGATAAAAAAGGACGCGACATAACGATTCTTGACCTATCGCAAGTAGATGGCGCTCCTACGGGACAATTCATCATATGCACAGGAAAATCAACGACCCAGGTGAGCGCTATAGCCGACAGCGTGAGAGAGGAAATACAGAAACAGACAGGAGAGAAACCTATAAATTATGACGGCTACCGAAACAGCCAGTGGATAGTGATCGACTACGGCGACACAATGGTACATGTCTTCCTTCCTGAGACCCGGTCTTTTTACAGACTTGAGGAGCTATGGAGCGACGCGGAGACAATTATTATTCCGGACGAAGATTAAAGTCAGTTCATCGGGTTTTGGAAACGGGGAGGAAGATTAACGAACATAAAGCAACAGATACTGAAATCCAATGGGAATACTTCCAAATAAAAGCGGCGGCTCCGGCAAGCGACCGGTATTGGGTATGTACTGGATGTACATCCTGATCGTAGCATGCCTATTCGGCCTTTATTATTTTCAAGACAGCAGCCAGACCAAGAGCGTGGACTGGACAGAATTCGAAGCCGCGGCAAAAGACGGCGAGATCTCTAAAATCGAAGTAGTGCCTGAATCCGGCATAGCCATCGGTGTCCTTACTCAGGAAGGGGCAAAAAAGCAAAAGATGCACGATGACATGCAGGGTCCGGACTCTGAAAAAAGACTGAAGACCACTATTCCAAGCACAAACAAGATCCAGGATAAGATCGATGCATGGAATGAGCAGCTTATATCAGAAGGAAAACCTGAAATATCTGTCAAGTATGAAAAAGGGAGCGATCTGATGAAGTTATTCTGGTATTTCGGCCCCATCATATTGATAGTCTTCTTTATGATCTACATGCAGAGAAGGATGACCGGGGGGTCCGGAGGAGGCGGAGGTATCTTCAACGTCGGAAAATCCAAGGCCCGCATCTTTGACAAGGACAATAGTACGGATGTGACCTTCAAGGATGTAGCAGGTCTTGCAGAGGCTAAAGTCGAGATCGAGGAAATAGTGGAATTCCTTAAGAATCCCCAGCGCTATACAGAGCTTGGGGCCAAGATACCGAAGGGAGCACTCCTGGTCGGCCCTCCGGGAACGGGTAAGACCCTGCTTGCAAAAGCAGTGGCAGGAGAAGCCGGGGTTCCTTTCCTCTCACTTTCCGGCTCTGACTTCGTAGAGATGTTTGTCGGTGTGGGAGCGGCACGCGTACGCGACCTCTTCAAGCAGGCTAAGGACAAAGCTCCTTGCATTGTCTTCATCGACGAGATTGACGCCGTAGGTCGCGCCCGAGGCAAAAATCCCAATATGGGAAGCAATGATGAGAGGGAAAATACCCTTAACCAGATGCTTACAGAAATGGATGGCTTCGGATCAAACAACGGTGTCATCGTACTCGCGGCCACTAACCGCGCCGATATGCTCGACAAGGCCTTACTTCGTCCCGGACGTTTTGACAGGCAGATCTACGTGGATCTTCCGGAACTATCAGACAGGGTAGAGATTTTCAACGTTCATCTTCGCAGGATAAAGACAAACTCCCATCTCGATGTAGAGCAACTGGCTCGTCAGACGCAGGGATTCTCGGGAGCCGACATCGCCAACGTCTGCAACGAAGCAGCCCTTATCGCGGCCCGCAACAACAAGCAGGCGGTAGACTGGGATGACTTCATGGCAGCCATCGACAGGATTGTAGGCGGCCTTGAAAAGAGAAGCCGTGTGATCACAGACGACGAAAAATACGCTATAGCTACCCATGAGGCAGGCCACGCCACAATAAGCTGGCTGACAGAATTCGGCAATCCTCTGGTAAAGGTTACAATAGTGCCGAGAGGCCGCGCCCTCGGAGCTGCTTGGTACGCGCCCGAAGCCCGTCAGATCATACCGACTCAGGCGTTGAAAGACACAATGTGCGGCATGCTCGCGGGAAGGGCTGCTGAAGAAGTCTTCTTAGGACAGATAGGCACAGGAGCCTCTGACGACCTTGAGAAAACGACCAAGCTTGCACGCGCAATGGTCATGATGTATGGCATGAGCGATAAGCTTCCCAACATCAACTACAATGACTCAACCGGTCAGGACTACGGATTCACTAAACCTTACTCTGAAGAAACTGCAAAACTGATCGATGATGAAGTAGTCAGACTTATCAACGAACAATATGAAAGGGCAAAGGCCATTCTTCGTGAGTACGCTTCGCAACACAATCAGATAAGAGACCTTCTGGTAAAGAAGGAAGTGATCTACAACGAAGATGTAAAGGCCATTCTTGGCCCAAGGCAGTGGAAGAGCCGCACTGACGAGATCATAGAGATCAACAAGAAAGAAGAGAGCCGTAAAGGAATTGAACTTAAGAAAGATTCCGACGGTGGTTCCGACGACCCCGGAACTCCTCCTCCCTTCCATCCAAAAGATTAAGCCCCCGACTAATTAAAATTTGGGCCTAAATACATTTAAACTAAGCTTGGCGGGACTGTCGATATCGACAGCCCCGCCAGCATTTATATACTTAACAATAATTAACTAAAAAAACATCACTTAATAAAGCTAATATACCAAAAAATAAGTAATTTTACAATTTGGAATCTTGATTATCAAATAATTTTCCATAATTCTTACATACGTTTTTTATGAAGCCAAGACAATGGTTTATAAAAGACTATACAGACAACGAAACATCTTTATAATTATCAGGCAATGAGAAAATCTACTTTATCAATGCTGTTAGGGGCGACTATGCTGACCACTATCGGCCCAACAGTTTCAGCTGCTCCCATGCACGCTCCGCATGCAAAGGATACGACCCCATTCAGCAGGATGCACAAGGCAGCCCCGAAACTGCGATGGAGCACTCCTCAAACAGCAGGACAAAGACAAAAGAGAGTCAGCCCACACTTCTCCACAACCGCCAGCGACACATTCGAATATCTCTATGCTCCCGACGGTTCACTATGGTATGCCGTATGCACCTTTGATACGGAAGACGTGGAATATGAATATTATACCGACCACATTCTGAAAGGATTCACCTTCACGTTCTACGACGACAAATTTAACGAAGTCGGGAAAGTACGCGACCGGATAGAGCTTGAAGAAGGTGAGATCAAATGTGTCCAGGCATCGCTCGGATCGCAAGTCACAAAGCAATTCTTCAATAACGACGCCAACTTTGAGGTGATGGTGTCATTCGCGATGAATACTCCTGAAAATGTCAACAACATCCGTACCAAGGCATATTCCATAACCAAACTTGAAGAAGATGCCCTCTCCTCTCCCATCACTAAGGTGGATGGCTATCCCGTAGACGCAATAAACTGTGCAAAAGACAGATGGAGCGAGGATTTCTTCATCACTTTCCTCACTGAAGAGCAAACGGCAGATATAAATGCAAGTCACCTGGAATATCTCGCAGGCATCAATGCAGTGCTGACCACGTATGGGAAGGGAGACAAAATGGTGATGGAGAAGAAGATCCGCTTGCTTGACCTTCCCGGGGATCAGATGAACTCCCCGATGATGCTATGTAAGAATGAAAACGGCAGACTTACACTTGTCTATTCTCAATATGAAAAATCTTTTTTCGAGGATCCATCCGGAATGGGAGGCAACGAAAAGATCACCGAAAGCAATAATCTCATTATTGAGGTCTATCAGATGAACGACGCATATCCACGCGAGATTGAGCACGTCTACACCACCAAGATTGAGACCGTACAGAACACTGACAATCCAGATGTCTACTGCACATTTTACAGCATTGGCAACCTGATGTGGGACCAAGATGTGGACTTCAGTCACTATAATGCTGACGGACAGCCGACGTTTATCGTGAGCGTAGATGACTACCTCTACAGCGACGATGATCATCTCAACTCAAGCTACTATGTATATGACAACGAAGGGAAGCGCATCAAAACAATAGCCGAGAATACATACGACTTCGTAATGCTCTCGGACATACCCGGCTTCGAGCCTCAGGCAATGTTCATCCATACAGGCGACGACATGAACTTCCAGTTTGTTGACCTTTACAGCTGCAACACCGTGACTGAAGTAGACTGTATGTATCGAGGCTACAGCCTCTCCGCATCTACCGACCGAATACCCTGCGGAGATAGCTACGTATATGCGTCTGCTCTGAGTTCGGGGCTACCGATCGACGATACCCATCTGGCAGCTCCTGTATGCTGGATCGACACGGAAGGAGAATTTATAAGACTCGACATGATTCCTACAGGTGAAGGAGTAGAACTGGCACAGATATACATGAACGCAGAAGGGCTAAATCCATACCTTTTCAACACGGACAATGATATCGAATACATGATGCTCGTGAAGAGGAGCATAGCCGGAGAAGATGCCCTAAGCGAAGAACTTATCATTGCCTCCCCGGAAAAGGGTGTACTCCATACCTTTACCGGCCAGGAAGACAAAGGGATTATCCGTTCCGTACTGTTGATGGGGAGCGTTGACCCTGAACTCATATTGATATACCTCAGTGACGATGACAAATACAGCACCGATGCTTATTCTCTGCCATTCAGCAAATTTGCGGGAGGAAACGGGAGCGTGTCTGACCCCTATCTTATCGCCACCGCCGGCGACTTTCAGCAGATGAAGGCCGCTCCGGGGGCATCATTCAAGCTGACCAACGATATTGACTGCGGCAATCTTGAATTCTACCCGATAGATGAATTCACAGGCATACTTGACGGAGACGGCCACACAGTCAGCAATCTCAAGCTCTTCACCAAAAACAATGGAAAGACCGGTATCTTCAACTTCACCAACGACGCAACTGTCAAGAACATAGACTTCTACAACTCAAAAATGCAGCTTACCGGCTCTTATGAATCTGGGCTGGTAGCAGCTACATCCAGCAACACTACATTTGACAACATCCATGCGCGCCGCCTTGTAGCGACAGGAGACAATTACAGCGGAGAATTCGGAGGGATCGCAGGTAAGATGTGGACAACGTCAGCCATCAACGGATGCGAAGTGGCTGGAGCTGACATAAATCTTCCATCTTGCCCGAGTGCAGGTGGCATCACAGGCGACATAAGGACAGGATGTACCATCACCGCATGCGCATTCTCCGGCAAAATCACAGCCAACAATACTCTTGGAGGAATTGTGGGGAGCACTACCACCGGCGATGAAGTGATCCGCTTCTGTCATGTTGACGCTGACCTGAAGGCTGAGAATACGATTGGAGGTATTGTTGGATTCCTTGACCGTTCGAAAGTAGAGAGTAATTACGTGGAGGGCACACTCGAGGCTACGAAACCATCAAAGTGGAACAACGCATTAGCACTTGGCGGAATCGCCGGAGAGCTTGAAGGAGACTGGCAGGGAAAGGAAGATGTCACGGTAGTCAACAACGTAGTAGGAGTGAGTGTTCTGAGATATGCCGATATGTCGGACATCCAGGAACAACATCCTCGGCAACTTGCCACAGTGCACCGTATCGTCGGTCGAAGCAGCTATAATGCATATTATGAGGAGGATCCGGAAAAGATCATCCACGAAAACGGTGTTATCAATAATATTGTGGTGTCAGAACTCGAAGTAATAGATCAGGAGTTTGCGGAAAAGACACTTGAAGGCTCTACCATAGCCAAAAACGATGTTGATCAGGACATGCTCGAGACTATATATGGATTCGCTTATGGAAACACCAACGACGCTCCATGGAACGCTCTGAGCTTGAATGCCTACGATCCGTCTCTCCATTACGAAAGTCTTGCATACATACCTGTCAAGGAAATCTGTATCGACAAAGGTAACACTTTTGAGATAGTGATCGCTGTTCTCTCTCGCGAACCAATAACCGAGGAGGAAATCATGGATGGGTTTATGTGCGAATTTGACGAGGCCATTGTAGAAATGACAGGCAATATGAGCTATGACGGCAAAAGAATGAAAGTGGAATTCACAGCAGCAAACTATGGAGAAACAGACTTCACTGCGTCCATACTCGGCAACAATGCAGGATGCAAGATAAAAGTGACAAATGAAGGAAACAATGTCAATGATATATCTTCGGAGACAGACGCGTTGACAATAGCAAACGGAATCGTCATCGCTGAGGATTGCTACATTACCATATATGACATACACGGTAAAATCTTGATTTCCGGTTTCGACAAAATAGATGCTAACAGCCTCGCATCGGGAATCTACGTAGCGACTGCCACCGACCGCAAAGGAAAGACAAATTCAAAGAAATTTGCAAGGTAACCATTATCCGAAATATCCTGAAAAGGCGCAAGTGATATTCTTGCGCTTTTTTTTTGTCCTTTTTTTCCTTTTTCTTAACGTCAACTCGTACTAAAGCATGTTTTTATTGTTGAAACATTAAGGGTCTTTTTTTATTTAAGACCGGAGTGCTACATGTAAAGAATGATTCCACAAGAGTGATAACACAACCTATAATAAGATATGAAAAAGAATCTAACAAAAATCGCAGTCTGCACACTCATTATCACGGGCGGCGGACTTGTCTTCACATCTTGTAAGGGCGACGGCAACGCGCAACAGCAACAGGCGGCCCCTACACTTGCAACCCTAAAGGTGTCGGAATCTGACGCCGACCTCAACACAAACTATCCGGCAACCCTTCACGGAAAGAATGACGTAGAGATACGTCCACAGATTTCCGGATTCCTGACCAAGGTACACGTACAGGAAGGACAGAAGGTGTCGGCCGGCCAGCTTCTATTCACCATCGATCAGGTTCAGCTTCAGGCAGCTGTCGATGCAGCCAAGGCAGCGGTAGCTGTGGCCCAGGCGAATGTCAACACCGCTCAGACCAATGCCAACAACAATAAGATTCTTCTTGACAAGAACATCATATCTTCGTCAGCCTATCAGACGAGTGTAGACCAGCTTAACGCTGCAAAGGCTCAGCTGGGGCAGGCTCAGGCCAATCTCACTTCAGCACAGAAAAACCTTTCCTACACACTTGTGACCGCACCAGTCTCCGGAGTGGTGGGCACAATCGACAATAAGGAAGGAGCGCTCGTATCTCCATCGACTCTTCTCACTATGCTTTCCAACAACTCAGATATGGAGGCTTACTTCTCAATGACGGAGAAAGAGATACTCGCCCTTACCGACAACGGAAGAAAGAATATGACCCAGGTACTTGACTCTCTGCCAGGAGTAGAATTGAAACTTGCCAACGGTGAGATTTATAGCCAACCCGGTCGAATCGTCTCTATATCGGGAGTGCTTGATCCATCGACAGGAAGCGCTACGGTCAAAGCTGCTTTCCCCAACCCCGACGGTATGCTCCGCAGCGGTAACACCGGCCAGGTGCTCCTTCCTCAGATCAACAGAGGAGTCATCACAATACCGCAAAAAGCTACATTCGAAATACAGGACATGAAGTTCGTCTACGTAGTAGGCGACAGCTCCAAAGTGCATCAGTCGCCGATTCTCATCGATTCCAAAAACGACGGGACCAACTATATAGTGACCAAAGGTCTCAAACCTGGCGACGTGATCGTGATCGAGGGCGTAGGCTCTACTGTGAAGGACGGAATGGTCATCACCCCCAAGAACTAATCCGACGACATAATAACAGTGTGAAATGAAACTTGACAGATTTATAAACAAACCGGTGCTTTCGACGGTGATCTCTATATTCATCGTCATATTCGGTATACTCGGACTTTCAAGCCTCGCGATAGAGCAGTATCCCGACATCGCACCACCGACCATCTCGGTCAGCACCACATATACCGGAGCCTCTGCTCAGGCTGTGCTCAACTCCGTCATCGCACCGCTCGAAGAGCAGATCAACGGCGCTGAAAACATGGACTACATGGTCTCATCTGCATCAAACAACGGTTCAGCAACTATCCAGGTATACTTCAAACAGGGAATGGACCCGGATATGGCGGCTGTCGATGTGCAGAACCGAGTAGCAAAGGCAGCTGCATTTCTGCCATCAGAAGTAAACCAGGTCGGAGTCATCACTCAGAAGCGGCAGAGCTCCATGCTTATGGTTATGTCGCTTTTCGACGAGACCGACACATATACCAGCCAGTTTATCGATAACTATATGTCGATAAACATTATACCTGAGATCAAACGAGTTTCCGGCGTAGGCGAAGCTATGGCTTTCGGCGCAGACTACTCGATGCGAATCTGGCTGAAGCCGGACGTTATGGCACAGTATGGCCTTATGCCGGCAGACATAACAGCAGCACTTGCAGAGCAGAACATCGAAGCGGCACCAGGCAGCTTCGGAGATCAAGGCAACCAGACATTCCAGTATACGATGCGCTATAAGGGACGCCTGCAGGAAGAATCTGAGTTTGAGGATATTGTGATCCGCGCCACAAAAGATGGAGAAATACTTCGGCTCGGCGATGTGGCAAAGGTTGAGCTTGGCAAGCTAAGCTATGGTTTCGCCAACCGTGACAACGGCCACATAGGCTCTGCCGCCATCATTTTCCAGTCGGCAGGCTCCAACGCTACGGAGGTGATCAAGAATATCGAGAAGCTGCAGGACCGGGCAAGAAAGGATCTTCCCAAGGGACTCGTGATAGAGACCACTATGAGTGTCAACGATTTCCTTTTTGCCTCAATTCATGAGGTAGTGAAGACACTTATCGAGGCGTTCATCCTCGTGTTTATAGTGGTTTTTATATTCCTTCAGGATTTCCGGTCTACACTCATTCCTATGATCGCGATTCCAGTGGCGCTCATCGGTACGTTCTTCCTCCTTTATATCTTTGGTTTTACCATCAACCTTCTGACCCTCTCCGCTCTCGTGCTCGCGATCGCGATTGTGGTCGACGACGCAATCGTCGTGGTGGAGGCGGTGCATGCAAAGCTCGACCAGGGCTATAAATCTGCACGTAAGGCCTCAATAGATGCTATGAGCGAGATCGGTTCGGCTCTTGTATCCATCACGCTCGTGATGATGCTTGTATTCATTCCCGTGTCTTTCCTTAGCGGCACATCTGGTATATTCTACCGCCAATTTGGTCTGACCATGGCCATGGCGATCGGACTTTCAGCCGTAAATGCGCTTACCCTCTCCCCTGCCCTCTGTGCCCTCTTCCTCAAGCCGCACAAGAGAGAGGAAGGAGACGAGGATCCACTTGGAGGCTATGATGTAGAGAAGCCAAAGAACGCTAAAAAGGAGAAGATGAATTTCCTACAGAAGTTCTTCTACTGGTTTAACGTCACTTTCGACGCTCTTCTATCCAAATATAAGATCGCAACAACATGGTTTATCAACCACAAACTTGTATCGTTTGCCACCGTAGCCGCCGCCATAGGTATTCTGGTATGGCTTATGAACATCACTCCGACCGGTCTTGTTCCTACCGAAGATACTGGCACCATCATGGGAGCTGTGACTATGCCTCCGGCTACATCGCAGGAACGCACACAGGCTGTAATGGACGAAATGGACTCGATTGTAGGCTCCATACCGGAAGTGAAGAGCCGCACGGCGATCACCGGCTATTCATTTATCGGCGGCCAGGGTAACACCTACGGATCATTCATTATAAAGCTTAAGCCATGGGACGAGCGAAAGAAACCGGGACAGTCTGCAGCAGGAGTCCTTCAGCAGCTCTTTGCCAAGAGTTCAGTGATCAAGGATGCAAATATCATGTTCTTCCAGCCTCCTATGATATCCGGATATTCCGCCACCAACGGCTTCGAACTCAAGCTTGAGGATAAGACAGGCGGCTCACTCGACGATTTCTTCGCTGTCTACCAGAAATTCATCGGAGTGCTCAACGCCCAACCAGAGATTCAGATGGCATACTCGACATTCAACCCTACTTTCCCCCAATATCTCGTCGAGATAGACGTGCCAAAGGTAAAACAGGCCGGTCTGACCCAGAGTGCTATCCTGTCTACGCTCCAGGGCTACTATGGAGGTATGTATATTTCCAACTTCAACTCCTACGGTAAGCTCTACCGAGTGATGATGCAGGCATCTCCCGACGCGCGTGTAAGCCCTGAGACTCTTAAGCAGATCAAGGTGCGCAACGGCAACGAGATGGCTCCAATCGATAACTTCGTGCATCTGAAGCGTATCTACGGACCCGACATCATCAACCGATTCAACATGTTTACCTCCATCAATGTGACCGGTACTCCAGCTGCCGGATATTCATCCGGGCAGGCTCTTGATGCTATCTCAAGAGTGGCTCAGGAGACTCTTCCGCGAGGCTTTGACTTCGAATATTCCGGTATGAGCCGAGAGGAAGCATCCGGTAGCAGCGGAAGTACAGGTATGATCTTCGTGCTCATCCTCATGTTCGTCTACCTCATACTATCGGCACAATATGAGAGCTACCTGCTTCCATGGGCGGTAATCCTTTCGGTTCCGTTCGGCCTTATGGGCACATTCATCTTCGCTCATTTCAGAGACATCGCCAACAACATCTACCTTCAGATCGCTCTCATCATGCTGATCGGTCTTCTTGCCAAGAACGCCATCCTTATCGTAGAGTATGCCCTTGACCGCCGACGCACCGGCATGAGTATCGTGAAAGCAGCTATCCAGGGCGCCGAGGCCCGTCTGCGACCGATCCTCATGACTTCGCTCGCCCTCATCATCGGTCTTCTCCCGCTGATGTATGCCAACGGAGCCGGAGCCAACGGTAATCAGGCACTTGGCACAGGAGCAGTAGGCGGCATGCTCATAGGCATGATCCTGCAGGTTCTTGTCGTCCCGGCACTATTCGTAGCCTTCCAGACGCTTCAGGAGAAATTCACTCCTCAGAAGTGGAGCGACAAAGACAACCGCAAGATCAAGAGCGAGCTCGAACAGTATACCCTTAACAGAGATTAACGCGATGAACAGAATAATAAAGATTACTTGTATGTCGGCGCTCGCCCTTACCATGAGCAGCTGCCACATCTACAACAAATATCAGCTGCCTCAAGACAACACAGTTGCTGCCGACTACCGTCAGGCCGTGGAGAATCAGGACTCCACCGGCCTGGCATACATGGGCTGGCGTGAAATATTCACTGATCCCCTCCTGCAGGGCTATATCGAACAAGCGCTCACCAACAACACCAGCCTCGAAAACGCCAAACTCAATGTTGACATTGCAAAGGCTCAGCTTCAGGGAGCCAAACTCTCATATCTTCCATCGCTTGCTTTCACTCCCAACGGGGGTACAGCATCTTACGGCGGCAGCCATATGGACTGGAGCTATTCACTTCCTCTGGCTGCCAACTGGGAGATCGATGCTTTCGGCAAGATACTAAACCGCAAGCGCGGAGCTAAAGCAAGCGTTGAGCAGACACAGGCATATGAACAGGCTGTAAGGTCGCAGATAGTGACCGGTGTCGCATCGACTTATTATTCACTTGTACTGCTAAATCAGCAGCTGGACCTCTCGAAGCGGACAGCGGCAATCTGGAAAGATCAGGTAGCCACTATGGAACAACTGAAGCAAGCCGGCACCACGACAGAAGCTGCCGTAGTACAGAGCCGAGCAAACTATTACAGCATACTGGCGTCGATACCTGACCTTGAGCAGTCGATCACCACGGTCAACAACTCACTGTCGGTCTTGCTGAACACTTATCCTAAAGAATGGGAAGTAAGCAAAAGTCTTGATGTAGAAATTCCTGCTGAAGCAGTAAAGGGTGTACCAATGAGCTATCTGGCCACACGCCCGGATGTAGCGGCAGCTGAAAGAAGTCTCGCTACCGCTTACTACGCAGTAAGCTCGGCACATGCAAACTTCTATCCTTCGATCGCTGTTTCCGCTCAGGGTGGCTTCACCAACTTACTTGGATCGATGATAGTGAATCCGGGTAAATGGTTTATTCAGCTTGCCGGCTCTCTGACCGCTCCCCTGTTTTCGCGAGGACAGAACATAGCACAGCTGAAAGTGGCGAAAGCACAGCAGGAGCAGGCCATCAACAACTTTGAGAATGCAGTCATGTCAGCAGCCGCAGACGTCAGCGACGCACTTGTAAAGATCGATAAAAGCACAGAAAAGAAGCGTCTTGTCGACCTTCAGGTGAAAGAACTTGAAAAGTCGGTGGAATATACCAACGAACTTTTCATCCTCAACCATCAGACAAGCTATCTCGAAGTGCTTACGGCCCGCAGCAGTCTTCTGCAGGCTCAACTGGCAAGCCTGAGCAGCTGGCATGCGCGTACTTCCGCTCTCATAAGTCTTTATCAGGCTGTCGGCGGAGGACGATGAAAATACTGAAAAACTAAATCTGAAAAACTCAAAAACATGAATAATATATCACCGTTGGCATTCGTGCACCCGGAAGCAAAATTAGGCGACAACATTATGGTGGGAGCCTTCGTCTACATAGACCGAAACGTGGAAATAGGCGATAACTGCTTCATACATTCCCATACGAGCATTCTTTCCGGAGCAAGAATCGGGAAGAATGTCAGAATCTACGAGGGAAGCATCATAGCGGCCACTCCGCAAGACTTCCGCTGGAAGGGAGAGGAATCCTTTGTGGAGATCGGAGACGACGCGCGTATCCGCGAGCATGTGATCATCAACAGAAGCATTCATGAGGGTAAGGCAACAAAAATCGGCAACGGAACATGCATCATGGCGCAAAGTCATGTAGGCCACGACACTCAGATCGGCAATCAGTGTGTACTCGGCAACGGAGTAAAAATCGCCGGCGACTGCAAGATCGGAGACTGCTGCATATTCTCTTCCGGGTCGCTGGTTCATGAGGGATATGAAGTCGGCGACTTCGTGCTCGTGAAGGGTGGATGCCGAGTGACGGGGAATGTGCCTCCCTATGTCGTGATGGCACACAACCCTATATCTTACTTCGGAGTGAATTCCTATATTCTCGGACACTCCGGAATGAGCGACGAAAAGATAGACGATATCGCAAAGTGCTATCGACATATATATCAGTCGAACATAGCTCTCCACAATGCATGCAAACGAATATGCGAGGATGTAGAAGACAGCGTAGAGCGGCGTAATATCCTGAATTTCCTTAAAAGGAACAAATATGATATCGCAGCTAAGCTTTCGTTCGAAGATTTTGAATGACATTATGTCCGTGAGTGAGAAACGTGTAAAAGGTGGAGATAAAAAAATCTCCACCTTTTTTTCTTTAAAAAACTTGCACGATAATTCAATTTTGACTAACTTTGAAACCAAATACCAAACAACGATAACAAAAGATGGAAATAGATGGTAAAATAATCCTTGACCTTGGACTTCAGTCCGGCGTATCCAAGGCAGGAAACCAGTGGAAGAAGAAAGAATGGGTGCTTGAGACCTTCGGCCAATACCCGAAAAAAGTGAAGTTTCACGTCTTCGGCGACCGTGTCGACACCCTTGATATCCAGGTGGGCAATTCATACACGCTATCTGTAGATGTGGAAAGCCGCGAATTCAACGAACGATGGTACACAGACATCAACTGCTACGCAGCGCGTCCTTATGTCCCTGGTGGAATGCAGCAGAATTATCCTCAACAAGGAGGCTATCCTCAGCAGGGTTATCCACAGCAGGGAGGGTATCAGCAACCTTACGCTCCACAACAACCGTATGCCCCACAGCAGCCATATGCTCCCCAACCCACTGCCCCCCAGGCTCCAGCTGATCCTTTCGGAGGCAACGCATTTCCTCCGGCACCTACTCCGGGCGGATTTGACGCCGGGGATTCTACCGACGACCTACCATTCTAACAAAGGAATTATCAAAGAAACCGCTCCTTGCTTATAAGCATCGTGCGGTTTTTCTTATAAAAGGGGCGAAAAAATAGGTTTTTTCCTTTTTTTTTTGTAACTTTGAGGCGATAATGCAGTCTATGTGCATAGAAGGCGACTCAATAAGAGTTAGAAAAAGCCGTTTTATATAAGGAATCCTATGTACTATATGACGGCAAAAAGAATACTACGGACAAAAATAACAACTACAAACGATATGATTAAGAAACTTTTACTTTCGGCATCATTACTGGCAGCGACTTTCGCTTCCTACGCAGCACTTCCGCAGGTTCAGCTGCGAGACATGCACGGCAATTCAGTCGACACTTCAACTCTGAGCAATGACGGCAAACCTTTCGTAATTGATTTCTGGGCCACATGGTGTAAACCATGTGTACGCGAGCTCAAGGCTATCGCAGATGTTTACGACGAATGGGTGGAAGAGACGGGAGTCAAAATCTATGCCGTAAGTCTCGACGAAGCTCAAAACGAGCAGCGCGTGAAGCCTTTCGTTGAGAATAAAGGATGGGAATATGAAGTGCTTCTTGATCCTAACGGCGACTTCAAGCGCCAGCTTGGAGTCAGCGATCCTCCACACGTGTTTGTTGTAGACGGAGAGGGTAACATTGTATGGAACCATCAAGGATACGTAGACGGAGCTGAAGAGGAGATTCTCGAGGCAGTGAAAAAGGCGATGAAGTAAACCTGAACTTAACCGAAGGTCTCAAAGAAAAACGAATCGAGAACGAAAATGAAAAGAATATTCATTCCTTTCTGCGCCCTTATGCTCGGAACTCCTGCAGTGCTTGCCGACAACGGGACGACACTCCAGGATGACTCAGAGGAACAATATACCAATACATATACAGAAGGGAGCACCCGCCTGCCGTCGACATACACAGAAGGCACCACAAAGCTTTCCTCCACATATGTTGAGAAGACATCTGAAAAGACAAAATCTGATTCCTGGTGGCGCAAAATACGTGCTACCGGTTCGATTCAGTCGGAGTTTCTCATTCCGTACGACTTCAAAGGCGACAAGACCGGTGACTATGAAAAGGATGTGCTCAACAACACATACTTTGATTTTACCGTAAATGCACCCTACGTGTCTGTTGGAGCACGATTCCAATGGGCCAAATGGCCCCTCCCGGGCTACGATAAAGGGTTCGGCGGATGGGGCGTCCCTTATATATGGGCCACCGGGGGATATAAATGCTGGCAGGCTACCGTAGGCGATTTCTACGAGCAGTTTGGATCCGGCCTTATCCTGCGTACATATCAGGAGCGTTCTCTTGGAGTTGACAATGCCATACGCGGTGGGAGAATCAAGGTGAATCCGGCTCCGGGCGTGCACCTGACAGCTCTTGGCGGCAAGCAACGCCGCTACTGGGAATGGAACTCTTCATGGCTATGGGGTGCCGACGCGGAGTGGAGCCTCAACGAGACATTCCGGGAAAAATTCAAACGCAATACAGGCGTAACACTTGGTTTCTCATATGTTGGCAAACACGACAAGGATGAGCAGATAAAGGTTACGCCATCGGGCAGCTTAGTTCCTGATCCTACTCCGGGCTACAACTACTATCTGCACTTTCCTAAGAACATCGCGGCCTTCGATGGACGAGTTAAAGTACGTGCCAATGACTTTAATTTCCTGCTTGAATACGCGACGAAGAACAACGATCCAAACTCGCTAAACAATTTCACATACAGGCGAGGCCAGGCCGTGTTGCTCTCAGGAACATACTCAAAAAGCGGTTTCTCGGCACTTCTTCAGGCTAAAAGAAGCGACAACATGGATTTCCGCTCCAAAAGAGTCATAGACTCGGAATACATGCTCAGCTCGACAGTAAACCATCTTCCAGCATTCACACTAACTCAGACCTTTGCCCTGGCGGCCATGTATCCTTATGCCACCCAGGCGGATGGAGAATGGGCATTCCAGGCAGATCTGCGTTATCTCTTCAAGAAGAAGACTCCGCTTGGCGGTAAATACGGCACCAACATACGTTTAAGCGCCAGCTATATCTCCGGTCTTGACTACAACAAACCCGCCGGTGCGTTATCAAGTGACCGCGAGCCGGGTACAAACCAATACAGTTCTCCATTCTGGAAAATAGGCTCACTCTACTATGCCGATCTGAACTTCGAACTCAACAAGAAGCTCTCGCGCAAGTATCAGATGACATTCTTCTATATGTTTCAGAAATACAACCAGACCATAGTGGAAGGACACGGCGGTATGGTGACAAGCAACATCTTCATCTACGAAGGTCAATGGAAGATGGCGAAAAAGAGCCAGCTCCGATTCGAAGCACAGTATCTTCAGACAAAGCAGGATAAAGGAGACTGGATCGCAGGCCTCCTTGAACTATCGTTTGCTCCTCATTGGATGGTCACTTTGACCGACACATGGAACAGTGCCCGTAATGACAACTACTATTCTTTCTTAGTGACCTACAATCTCAAGGCTAACCGCTTCACCTTCGGCTACGGCCGTGTGAAGGAAGGATACAACTGTTCAGGCGGCGTATGCCGTTGGGTGCCTGAGACAAAAGGCTTCAATCTAACATATAACTATACTTTCTGATGAAAGCATCTCATCTTACCATAGGACTATTCATTCTCGCTTCTTTTGCCACAGGATGCGACAATATCGGCGAGGATGACCGCTACATAAAGGTAGAGAAGCCGGTGATAGACAATCCACGCAATCTTTTGATAATGGAGTTTACCGGCAACAGCTGTCTCAACTGCCCTACAGGAGCCGCCGTAGTGGAACAGATAAAAGAGGACGAAGCTCCCGGAAGAGTTATATCCGTAGGGCTCCATCCATATGGCAGCCATTTCACGGAGCCGGTGGGCTCAATCCATTCTCCATCGCGCAAGCAGGATTTCCGCAGCCAGGCAGCGACTGCCCTTTTCGACTACTATCAACCGAGTGGATTTCCCGCAGCAATATTCAACGGACTAAAATCCTCTATGTCCGGATCCACAGCCGACTGGATTCAGAGGGCTTCCGAAGCTCTTACCGCAATGACGAACGTATCTTTGTCTGCCACATGCGGCTATGAGGAAGCTACCCGTAACCTTACTGTTGACTACGATGTGGAATTTCTTGACTACATAAACCATAAACTCAATGTCACGATATGGCTTGTAGAAAACAAGATAATGGGTACACAGACGATGCCTAACGGTCGTCCGGACTTTAACTACGAGCACAACCATGTGCTAAGGACTTCACTTAACGGCGACTGGGGACAGGAATTAGGAGAATCGTTTGCTGAAGGAGAAAGGATGACAGGATCTGCATCCATCACACTTGAAGAAGAATGGGTGGCTGAAAACTGTGATGTAGTCGTCTACGTATACCGCGACGACAACAAGGAAGTGGAACAGGCTACCTCCATACCTATTTTGAATTGAGAAATTGAATTTTGAATTAACCTCAGCGATATGAAAAGACTTACTATCTCAATAGTTACGGCAGTTTACGCAACGATTCTCTCATTATCGGGATTTGCGGCTGATGCCGTGAAATGGGACATTAAACTTGTAGGAGACGGTACGGACTCACCTTCCGTAGTTGCAACAGCCACCATCGATCCCGGCTATCACCTCTATTCTATCGACAATCCGGCGGGAGGGTCAAATCCCCTCGTTTTTTACTTCGATACTACGGGATGCGAGACTGTCGGTACGCCGACCGCCGACCATCCATACACAAAAGAATTCGATGATACATTTGAAGTAGACCAACACTTCTATTCAAATAAAGTCACATTCACCCAAAAACTTAAGCCGAAAGCTGCAAGCTATTCTGTAGACGTAGAGATAAAGGGACAGGCATGCAATGACACGGGCTGTACGCAAGTATACGGAGCCAAAAGCCTTTCAGGTAAAGCACCCGTTACCGCTGCTGCGGCTGAGGTAAAGGATCTTCCGGCACCTTTAGCTTCTGAAAGCGATGACCCTGAAAAAAATGCTGAAGCTATTGCAGAAGCAGTCGACTCCCTGCATAAGGCCGACGGCCCATTGGTGCCCGGGGTTCTTACGAACGGAGACGTGACGAAAGAAGGCTGGTGGACCAACGTCGAGGCCGAACTCCGCGCATTTGAGGCGGATGCACCTGAAGCAACCAGCAGCCTCCTCTACATATTCATTGCCGGTTTCCTTGGAGGTCTTATCGCACTTGTGACCCCATGTGTGTGGCCGATGATCCCTATGACCGTATCCTTCTTCCTGAAGCAGAATAAGAAAAGCAGACGTAAAGCTATAAGCGCAGCTGCCACCTACGGAGGATCCATAATCGTGATTTATGTGCTTCTTGGGTTGGCGGTGACAATAATATTCGGGGCTTCCGCACTCAACAACCTCGCGACAAACGCCATTTTCAACATAATTTTCTTCCTGCTTCTGGTAGTATTCGCCATTTCCTTCATGGGGGGATTTGAGCTTACACTACCCTCGAGCTGGACCAACAAGATGGATTCGAAAGTTGATGCCACTACAGGAATGCTCTCGATATTCTTCATGGCCTTCACGCTTGTGCTCGTATCCTTCAGCTGTACAGGACCGATCATCGGTACACTTCTCGTAGAAGCCGCATCGACAAGCAACTTCGTATCTCCGGCTGTCGGAATGTTTGGATTCGCGCTTGCACTCGCACTTCCATTCACCCTCTTCGCTATGTTCCCGACTATGCTCAACAGCATGCCGAAGAGCGGTGGCTGGATGAACACAGTAAAGGTTGTACTCGGTTTTCTCGAACTTGCCCTGGCTCTTAAATTCCTCTCCGTTGCCGACCTTGCATATGGATGGAGGATTCTGGACAGGGAAGTATTCGTCAGCCTCTGGATTGTGATATTCGCTTTGCTGGGCGTCTACCTGCTCGGCAAAATCACCTTCCCGCACGATGATAAAGTGGAAAAGACCGGTGTGACCCGTTTCATGCTTGCCTGTATCTCTTTCGCTTTTGCCATCTATATGCTACCCGGCTTATGGGGAGCTCCGTTGAAGGCCATCAGCGCCTTCGCGCCTCCTACATATACACAGGATTTCTCGCTTTATGAGGGAGACGTTCATGCAGTGGTAGACGACTACGAGGAGGGCATGGAACTTGGCCGCAAGCTCGGAAAACCGGTCATGCTTGACTTTTCCGGCTATGGGTGTGTGAACTGCCGCAAGATGGAGGCTGCCGTTTGGACCGATCCGGAGATCAAGGCAACGATCGACAACGACTATGTCCTCGTGACCCTGATGGTAGACGAAAAGAAGGCTCTTCCAGAACCGATCAAGGTGACGGAGAAAGACGGTACGCAACGTACACTCCGCACTTATGGCGACAAGTGGAGTTATCTTCAGAGGTCTAAATTCGGCGCCAACGCCCAGCCGTTCCACGTACTGGTGGACAACAACGGAAATCCGCTCGCACCTGCATTCGTATATGAGGAAGACATCCCCGGCTATAAGCGCTTCCTGAAGCAAGGACTTGACAACTATAAAAAATAATGCATGATTCTACATGCATGCTTCAGAATAGTTTTGACGGTATTTATCATTAAACAAAACATGCAGCGAATACTTACAATCATATGTATCGGGGCGGGGGGGGGCGGAGGGCCAGGCGCAGGCAGGAAAAAAAGACAAGTTATGG
>JAIECF010000125.1 GCA_029068655.1 Muribaculaceae bacterium
ATTCCTTTAATTCAAACAACAATAACAACTTTTTCAGAACGCTTATAGCAATTAAACTAATCAATCTAATCAATTTCGGGGTAACTCGCGGTTGCTTTCCGACTCTCTGTCTTGCATCCCGTCTGTCTGTCCGAGTTACGACTATTAAACGCGCCCGGGTTGTTGAAAGTTCATTTGAAATAATCCTATGATGTCGTATTAACGATTATTTAATATCTGTAACATGTTTGTAACAGGCGGTCTGTCTGCTTATTTGTTGAGACGAGCCTGTATTTCAGCGGTTTCCTTCTCGTAGCCGGGCTTTCCGAGGAGTGCGAACATGTTTTTCTTGTATGCTTCCACACCGGGCTGGTTGAAGGGGTTCACTCCAAGCATATATCCGGAAATGCCGCATGCCTTCTCGAAGAAGTAGATGAGTGCGCCGAGTGTATATTCGTCGAGTTTGTTGATCTCGATCTTGATATTGGGCACTCCTCCGTCGACATGCGCGAGCATTGTGCCGAGCTCGGCCATCTTGTTTACGTCGTCGACCCTCTTGCCGCCGAGGAAATTCAGTCCGTCGAGGTTCTGATCGTCGGTCGGGATGTATTTGTGGAGAAGGGGTTCCTTGACAGAGATCACGGTCTCGAAAATGGTGCGTTCGCCGTCCTGGATCCACTGTCCCATTGAGTGGAGGTCGGTGGTGAAGTCTACCGCTGCCGGGAAAATTCCTTTGCCGTCCTTGCCCTCGCTTTCACCGTATAGCTGTTTCCACCATTCTGCGAAATAGTGCAGTTTAGGATTGAAGTTGGCGAGTATCTCGATTTTCTTACCGCTTTGATAGAGGGCGTTGCGCACGCGGGCATAGGTCTCGGCGATGTTGTCGCCACCGGGCTCCGTAGTGTCTTTCTCCATTTCAGCTGCGCCGGCCACAAGCTTGGTGATGTCGAATCCGGCCACAGCGATGGGAAGCAGGCCTACGGGGGTGAGCACGGAGAAGCGGCCTCCGACGTTGTCGGGGATTACGTATGTCTCATATCCTTCCTGAGTTGCGAGGGTGCGGAGCGCACCTTTCTTCTCGTCGGTGATTGCCACGATAAGGTCTTTGGCGGCGTCCTTGCCTGCCTGCTCCTCGAGCTGGGCTTTGAGAAGACGGAATGCGATGGCGGGTTCAGTTGTAGTGCCTGACTTGGATATTACCACGATACCGAATTTCTTATCCTTGAGGAAGTCCTGAAGCTCAGCCGTGTATTCCTCGCCGATGTTCTGGCCGGCGTAGAGCACTTTGGCATGTTTGGGTTCCGGATTGTTGATGAAGTCTGCGAAATTGTTGCTCAGCGCGCTGATCACGGCCTTGGCGCCAAGATAGCTTCCGCCGATGCCGATGCATACTACGTAGTCGCAATTCTCTTTGAGACGGTCGGCAGTAGCGTTGATTCTGTCGAGAAGGGACTTTTCGGTTTCAGAGGGAAGTTTTACCCATCCGAGGAAATCGTTGCCTGCGGCGCGGCCGGTATTTACGTCAATGATGGCTTCGTTGGCTGCGCCTGCATTGGCGTTGAATTCTTTTTCAGCAAAGTAGACTGCATGCTGAATGTCTAAACTTACTGCTTTCATAATATTCTTTTTTTTATGATTTCGGGTAAAGCCTGAAATCAGTTGGTTATATACTAATTATTTATTGTTCAATGTTTAACACTTAATACTTCAGATTCTTTTCAAGAAAAAGAATCTGCGAGTTCCTTCATGGCCCGCCTCACGTTGACTCCCTCATATAGCACCGCATGAACCATGTCGAGAATGGGCATATCTACCTGAAGGTCGGGGCGCTCATTGATGTCATACATGCATTTGGTGCCGTAATATCCTTCAGCCACCATGCTCATCTCCATCTTGGCCACTTTCACGCTGTAGCCCTTTCCGAGCATTGATCCGAAGTTATGGTTGCGCGAAAACCGGCTGTAGGCTGTCACGAGCAGATCGCCCAGGTAGGCGGAGCGGTCGATGTCGCGGGGCATCGGCGCTATGGTATCTACAAACTTGCGCATCTCCCTTATGGCGTTGCTTACGAGCATGGCCATGAAGTTGTCGCCGGCCTTCATTCCGTTGACCATGCCGGCTGCGATGGCATATACATTCTTGAGCACTGCCGCGTATTCTATTCCGTCGACATCGTCGGAGATGATGGTCTTCATCTTTGCTGATGCGAGCCTGGAAGCGAACTGACGTGCTTTCTCGGTGTCGAGGCATCCGATCGTGAGGTAGCTGAGCCTCTCGAGGGCCACTTCCTCGGCATGGCACGGGCCGCCGATGACAAGCATGTTGTCTCTTGGCACTCCGCATACCTGCTCGAAGTAGTCGGTGATGATCATGTTGCGGTCAGGAACTATGCCCTTTACCGCCGACACTATGTTCTTCCCTTTGATATCGGTCGAGAGTTTGCTGATCTCAGGCAGGAAGTAGGGGGAAGGCATCGCTACGACAAGCGTGTCCGCTCCTGCCGCCACTTCGTTGATATCTGCCGAGAAATCGATGCGTTGCGTGTCGAAACTTACATCAGTCAGGTAGGAAGGATTGTGGCCGAGCTTGCGGAATTCCTCGATCTTGTCTTCGCTGCGCAGATACCATCCTATGCGTTCGCAGTTCTTGAGCAGAAGCTTGGCCAGGGCTGTGGCCCAGCTTCCGCTGCCGAGAACGGCTACTTTCGATATATGGTCTTTGCCTTCCATAGTTACTTTTCGTCTATCTCTTCTTCGGTTTCAGCTTTCACCTGCTTCTTTTCCGGACGCATCTGCGGGAAGAAGAGTACTTCCTGGATCGCTGTCTGTCCGGTCATCAGCATGGTGAGACGGTCCATTCCTATTCCGAGTCCTGAAGTCGGGGGCATGCCGTATTCAAGCGCGCGGATGAAGTCGTGGTCGATGATCATGGCTTCGTCGTCGCCCTTGTCGGCGAGATTCATCTGGTCTACGAAGCGCTCATACTGGTCGATCGGGTCGTTGAGCTCGGAGTAGGCATTGCAGAGCTCTTTGCCGTTGACCATTAGCTCGAATCTCTCTGTCAGCTCCGGATTGTCGCGGTGCTTCTTTGTGAGGGGCGACATCTCGATGGGATAGTCGGTGATGAATGTAGGCTGAATATAGCTGCCCTCGCACTTTTCGCCGAAGATCTCGTCGATAAGCTTTCCCTTACCCCAGCTGTCGTCGATCTCGATGTGTTCCTGCTTGCAGAAGGCGCGCAGTTCCTCTTCGCTCTTTCCTGTGATGTCGAATCCGGTATGCTCCTTTATTGCGTCGGTCATGGTCACACGGCGGAAAGGAGCCTTGAATGAAACGGTGTTGTCGCCGATCTGCACCTCAGTGGTGCCGTTGACGTCAAGACAGATCTTCTCAAGCATGTTTTCCACGAAACGCATCATCCAGTTGTAGTCTTTGTAGGCTACGTAGATCTCCATACATGTGAATTCAGGATTGTGTGTGCGGTCCATGCCCTCGTTGCGGAAGTCCTTGGCGAATTCATAGACTCCGTCGAAGCCGCCTACGATGAGCCGCTTGAGGTAGAGTTCGTTGGCTATTCTCAGATAGAGGGGAATGTCGAGTGCGTTATGGTGAGTGATGAATGGGCGTGCAGCAGCACCGCCGGGAATCGACTGAAGGATTGGAGTCTCCACTTCCATGATGCCGTGATCGTTGAAGTACTGGCGCATGGAGTTGAATATCTTGTTGCGCTTGATGAAGATCTCTTTCACTCCCGGATTGACCACAAGGTCTACGTAGCGCTGGCGGTAGCGCTGCTCGGGGTCGGTGAATGCATCGTAGGCCTTCCCGTCTTTCATCTTCACCATAGGAAGGGGACGGAGGCTCTTGCTGAGTACCGTTATCTCTTGCGCGTGGACTGAAATCTCACCGGTCTGAGTACGGAATACGTAACCTTTGACGCCTATGAAGTCGCCTATGTCAAGGAGTTTCTTGAATACGACGTTATACATATCCTTGTCTTCGCCTGGACAGAGGTCGTCGCGGCTTACGTAGATCTGTATGCGTCCTTCCGCATCCTGAAGGCTTACAAAGGAAGCCTTGCCCATGATGCGGCGGCTCATGATTCGTCCTGCCACGCATACCTCGCGGCGCGGTGCGTCGTCATTGAAGTTTTCCTTGATTTCCTCGCTGTGTCCGGTTACGACGTATTCAGCTGCGGGATAAGGCTCTATTCCGCGGTCGCGGAGGGCCTGCATACTGTTGCGCCTTACTATTTCCTGTTCGCTCAGTTCCTGATTTGCCATTATATTATATTGAGTTAATTTTAGTTATCCATAGATCGGACATCCCGTCGCATATCTCCGGAATGCATCAATCTGCAAATATAATGAAAAAAATCCATATTGCGGCCTTCGAAAGGCTGAAATAATGATGTTTCTCTTTAATTATATAACAATTCTTCTAAAATTGTTATTAGTAGTATAAGTCTTATAAATCTTAATAAATCTTATAATATATATGGAGATCATTATAAAGGATATGGATGATATGCCAAGGGGCGCTTCCGAATTCCTCGAGGCGATAGGTGAGAGCCGCATTGTGGCGCTGAGGGGAAAGATGGGTGCAGGAAAGACTACCCTCGTAGCGGAGCTGATGCGTCAGCTCAGGATGGACGACGAGGCATCATCTCCTACCTTTGCAATAGCCAACGAGTATCATTCCTCAGAGACAGGACAGACGGTATATCATTTCGATTTCTACCGCCTTGAATCTTCAGCTGAGGCCTATGACATAGGGATAGAAGACTATTGGGACAGTGGAAATCTGTGTCTGATGGAGTGGACTGAGAATATCGAGGATATCCTTCCGGATGAGACTCTTTTCGTGGATATTGAGGAGTTGGAAGATGGCGTACGGCGTATTGTAGTGGAGAGCTGAGTTCGAAGCGCAGAGAGGTGAAAGTATGCGGATTTTACATTTGAATGAGGTGGATTCCACCAACGCCTATGTCATGCGTAATGTCTCGGAGCTTGCTGCCCCGGTGATGGTGACGGCTTTCCGGCAGACTGCTGGGCAGGGGCAGCGCGGTAATTCCTGGGAAGCGGAACCGGGAAAAAATCTGACATTCTCAATTTTCTACCGGCCTGAGGAGCTTCCTCCTATGGCTCAGTTCTCGATGTCGGAAGCGGTGGCTCTTGCCGTAGTTGATTTTCTTGCGGCTCATGGCATAGAAGCGAATGTCAAATGGCCAAACGATATATATGTAGGGGATAGGAAGATATGCGGGATCCTGATTCGGCATTCCGTGATGGGAAACCGAGTATCGTATTCGGTGATAGGAGTAGGCATCGACGTCAATCAGGTGGAATTCCTGAGCGATGCTCCAAATCCGGTGTCGATGAAGCAGATCACCGGTGGGACCTATGACCTTTCGATCCTTGAGAAGGAGGTTGCCGAAATAATGGAGCGAAGGCTGGAAGTGATAACAGATTCCGACGGCAGAATCAAGCTCCACGAGGAATTCATGAAAAATCTCTGGAGAGGGGACGGGAAGGAATACCCATTCATTGACACTGCCACGGGAGAAAACTTCATGGCAAGCATCGAAGACATTGCCTTCCACGGTCCTATATCACTCCGTCTTGCCGACGGCTCCAGACGCACTTACGCCTTCAAAGAAGTCTCATTTTTAATATAAGATGATTAATTAATAATTATAAATATAAGTTTCTCCTGTAATACATAAATCAGTGCTATCGAGATAAAACTTCTCCTATTATCCCTTATTAGGATGTTCAGTTTTATCTTCCGATAAAACTGTTTACATAACAGCTCGGAGAGCTGTTATTGTGGCGAAACCCCAGGCTTCAGCCTGGGGTTTATTCCCAGCATTCTGTTTCGTCGGCAATTTCCGGAATTGTAGAGCTGTGATAGACTGGATTTTTGCCCTCCTGTCGCTGAGCCTGGTAGTCTTTCAGCAGACGCATGGCGTACTTCCCTAAAAGGAAGATTGCAAGCAGATTGCAGAGGGTCATGAGGCCCATGAAGATGTCTGCCATACCCCATACGAATTCAAGTGAAGTGACGGCACCTACCATCACGATACATCCGACAAGAATTCGGTAGGCAGTCACGAGCCATTTCCTACCGCTTATAAACTGCAGGTTGGTCTCTCCATAGTAATAATTGGAGACAATGCTTGTGAATGCGAAAAAGAATACTGCGACGGCCACGAAGGTGCTTCCGATAGTTCCTACTTCCGATTCGAGTGCCGACTGGGTGAGGGCTATTCCGCTCTCGCCATTTTCATAGATGCCGCTGAGAAGAATAATGAATGCGGTGCACGTACATATCAGGATGGTGTCCGTGAAGACGGCTAATGTCTGGAGTAGTCCCTGTTTCACTGGATGGCTGACTGAGGCTGTTGCCGCGACATTTGGAGCCGATCCCTCTCCGGCTTCGTTGCTGAAGAGACCACGTTTGATGCCCATCAGGAGGGCACTTCCTACACCGCCGCCGAGAGCTGCGCTACCGGTGAACGCCTCGCTTACGATTGTGGCGAACATATTGGGAATCCTTCCGGCATTCATTATGAGGATCGTGACTGCGAGAATTATATAGGCGATTGCCATCACCGGCACTACGATCTCACTGAATCTTGAGATCCTCTGGATGCCTCCGAATATCACAAGCATCGACGCTATCGTGATGACGACTCCGACAATCATCGGATCCCATCCGAAAGAGACCTTTGCCGCCGCTGTCATGGTGTTTGACTGAACGGAATTGAAGGCCAGACCGAATGTGATGGAAATGAGCACGGCGAAGATGACGGCCCACCATCTCTTGCCTAATCCTTTCTGAATATAATATGCCGGGCCGCCCTTATAGGAATTCACGCCCTTCACCTTATAAAGCTGCGCCAACGTAGACTCCACGAATGCGGAGGCTGAACCGAGCAGTGCTATCACCCACATCCAGAATATTGAGCCGGCACCTCCGATTGCGATTGCTGTAGCCACGCCTGCGAGGTTTCCTGTGCCGACACGCGAGGCTATCGATACGGCGAAAGCCTGGAAGGAGCTGACCGTATGATGCGTATCTGATTTCCCCTTTCCTTCCCGTTTGCCTGAGGCGGCAAGTAGGCGCCACATTTCGCCAAACATGCGGAACTGCACGCCGCGGCTTTTGATCGTGAACCAGACGGCAGCTATCAGAAGCAGTCCGATAAGAAGATATGTCCAGAGCCAGTCGTTGATGGTATTTAGTATATTCATATGGTGTCGGTTTTATTGATTAACACTTGATGAAAGAAGTTTTATTATGAATGAGATAGAAACCACATAGAAAAACGAAAAATATCAAAAAAATCGAGAAAAATTTGGAAGGTTGGGAAAAAAGCATTAACTTTGCATCCGCAATGCCCAGGTGGCGGAATGGTAGACGCGCTCGTTTCAGGTGCGAGTGCTGAGAGGCGTGCAGGTTCGAGTCCTGTTCTGGGCACAATATCAGCGAGTTAACAATTTGAATTCAAATAAGTTAGCTCGCTGATTTTAATTTTTACGTGCCTATTACGTGAAAAAGCTCCGCACGCAACTCCTGCGCATAGTAAATACGCCTACTAATACATCGGACTATACCTTGGACTAACTAAAAAGCAAAAAACTATTTCATAAT
>JAIECF010000126.1 GCA_029068655.1 Muribaculaceae bacterium
CAAATCACGTGCTCTGGCCAACTGAGCTAAAGAGGCTTATTGCTCATTATTCCGGGTTTCTGAAACTGCCTCAAGGCATTCATTCCCGAAACCGAGTGCAAAGTTAGCACTTTTTTTCTTACCCACCAAATTTTTCTGCAAAAAAAAGCACACGGACACACATTTTTTTTGATCCGCATGCTTTTCCTTTTTACTCTTTCGCAGATAATACACTAAATATCAAAAGTATAGACCTATCACTCTACAGTCACCGATTTTGCGAGATTTCTGGGCATGTCTACATTCTTTCCCTTATTGATGGCTATATAATAGGATAGAAGCTGAAGCGGTATGCTCGTGATGATGGGAGTCAAGCACTCCGGGACAGCAGGCACTTCTATTACATGATCAGCTATATTCTTGATCTCCTCGTCGCCTTCGGTCACTATAGCAATGACACTGCCGTGGCGGGCTTTCACCTGCTGCACGTTGTTGACAATCTTCTCGTAGAGATGATCGTTGGGTGCGATGATCACGGTAGGCATCTCTGCATCGATTAGAGCTATAGGCCCATGCTTCATCTCCGCGGCCGGGTAGCCTTCCGCATGGATATAAGAGATTTCCTTGAGTTTCAAAGCTCCTTCAAGCGCCACGGGATAGCTGTAGCCTCTTCCCAGATATAGGAAATTGTGCGCATAGGTAAAGATCAGGGAGAGTCTCTCTATCTGCTCGTTGAGTTCGAGTGTCTGCTTGACGTATTCAGGGATCCTGAGGATTTCAGCTCCTATCTTGTTCAGATCTTCTTTCGCCATCGTCCCCTTAAGCTCGGCTACTGCCATAGCGATAAGCGTCAGCACCATCACCTGGCCTGTGAAGGCCTTAGTTGATGCGACTCCGATCTCGGGACCGACATGGATGTATGTACCTGAATCAGTATTGCGAGGGATGGAGCTTCCTACGACGTTGCTGATTCCGTAGACGTAGGCTCCGGCATCGTGAGCCATCTGGATGGCGGCAAGAGTATCTGCCGTCTCTCCGCTTTGCGACACCGCTATCACCACATCTCGCTCGTCAAGCACCGGATTGCTGTAGCGGAACTCGCTCGCATACTCTACCTCCACCGGTATCCTGCACATATCCTGGATAAGGTATTTTCCTATCAGCGAGGCATGCCATGATGTGCCACACGCAACGATTATGATGCGCTTTGCATTCAGGAATTTTTCCTTGCTGTCGAGCACTCCGCTGACGATGATGCTATTTCCATCGTTGACTACACGGCCCCGGATGCAATCGCGCAGAGTCGAAGGCTGTTCGAATATCTCCTTCAGCATGAAATGCGGATATCCGCCCTTCTCAAGCTGAGAAATGGAGAACTCAAGAGTCTTTACGTCAATGCTCGTCTCTTCGTTGTTAAGATTGACAATCTTCAACGGCTCGGTCTTTGAGACGATGGCGATCTCATTATCCTTTACATACACAACATCCTTAGTGTATTCCACTATAGGTGTAGCGTCTGAAGCGAGAAACATTTCCCCCTCCCCTATTCCTATAACGAGGGGACTGCTCTTACGCGCCGCTACTATCGTGTCCGGATTGTCTTTCTCTATCACAGCTATCGCATATGCGCCTACCACCTGGCGGAGTGCCTCCTTTACTGCCTCTACTAGCGTACAGTCATTATGAGTCCTTATATATTCTATAAGCTGTACGAGCACCTCCGTGTCAGTCTCGGACTGAAATTTACATCCGTTCTGAATCAATGCGTCTTTCAAGACCTTATAGTTTTCGATAGTTCCGTTATGAACGAGAGCTATGGCCTCGTCTTCGCTGTAATGGGGATGCGCATTGCGGTCGGAAGGCTCGCCGTGTGTAGCCCACCGCGTATGAGCTATTCCGGTCCCACCTGCCGTATCCTTATCCTTGCAATATTGCTCCAGGTTAGATACCTTACCTCTCGATTTATACACGTTGAGGCTTCCCGACGGACTGACGAGAGCTACTCCGGCGCTGTCATACCCTCTGTATTCCAGCCGGTGCAGTCCTTTGACCAGTATTTCGTAAGCGTTTCTATCGCCTACATATCCTACTATTCCACACATATTCGTAAGTTTAATAAGTATCTATTGTTGTATTGAATCTCACTATATAGGTTTTATGGTGATGGAATATCTCTTGATTCATAACGATTACTACTGTCTGTTTAGTATTTCCATCGCCCGTTATTTGCTATCCGATGTCGTCCGGGATCGGAGTGCCGTTAAAATGGGCTACAAGATAATCCCAGGCAGCATCATGATCATTCGGAATCTCACCGTCGAGGATCGCATCCTTCACCATCTGCTTGAGTCGCGATATCTCTTGAGAAGGAGGGATGCCGAGCCTTTCCATTATTTCATGACCATTTATAGGATTCTTCCATTTCCTATAGTCATCGGCTGCTATTATCTCCTTCATACGCTCGCGAAGGGCCATGAATCCATCAAGGGCGCTCTTCACTTTGACAGGATTCCGCGATGTCAGATCAGACTCAGCAAGTATCATAAGATCCTCTACATCTTCGCCGGCATCCGTAAGAAGGCGCCTTACGCCTGAATCGCTCACGCCTTCTTCTCCAACCTGCTGGGGCCGCATATGAAGTCCGACGAGTTTCTGAACATATTTCATCTTCTCGTTCATAGGCATTTTCATGGACTGGAAAATCCGAGGCACCATTTTCTCACCGATGAAATTATGGTTATGGAATGTCCATCCAAGAGAATTGTCCCATTTCTTGGTGACCGGTTTGGCTATGTCGTGAAGAAGGGCCGCCCATCGAAGCCATTCGTTGTCGGATCTTTCGGCTACGTTGTCTACAACCTTTAGTGTATGCAGGAAATTGTCTTTATGAGCGCGTCCTCCGACGGTGTCGACACCTTTAAGTGCGAATACTTCCGGCATGATGCGCTCAAGCAAACCGCTTTCATCAAGAAGATGGAATCCTATCGACGGCTTCCTCGACCTCATGATCTTCCCCAGCTCATCGTTAATACGCTCTTTCGTGATGATGTCTATTCTTCCAGAATTGCGGCGGATACCCTCGAATGTCTCAGGCAGTATCTCAAACTCAAGCTGGGTTGCGAAGCGTATGGCCCTCATCATTCTCAACGGGTCATCACTGAATGTGATGTCGGGATCAAGAGGAGTGCGGATTATCTTCTTCTCGATATCTGCCAGTCCTCCGAAAGGATCTATGAGTTCACCGAATCTCCCGGCATTAAGACATATCGCCATGGCGTTGACCGTGAAATCACGCCTTTTCTGGTCGTCATCGAGAGTTCCGTCTTCCACGATGGGGTTTCTGGAGTCTCTGGTATAGCTTTCCTTTCGTGCGCCCACAAACTCAAGCTCCAGGTCCTTATGGCGTATCTGAGCTGTGCCATAGGTAGCATAGACGGTCAGGCGCCCTTTCTTTCCAAGACGCGCGGCCACCGCACGGGCAAGATTGATCCCGCTGCCTACAGTGACGAAATCAAGGTCGGCCGAATGCCTACCGAGAAAGATGTCCCTTACGAATCCTCCGACTACATACACCTCCAGTCCGAGTTCATCGGCTGTCTCTCCGATGGTTCGGAATATCGGATTCGTCAGTTTATCCTTAAGAATTCTTGGCGTCATGTGTCTCAGTGTTCGAATTGCTTATCTTCTGGTCTTTATTACGTTGCTGCCTCTTCTGTTTTCTCTGTGCGCCACTCTTCCGGACCGCGCTTTCGGGATTGCGGTTGCCGCCATCCTGATTCATATTACCGTTATCCAGGTTCTGGGGGAGTCTCTGATTATCCTGTTGAGAGTCCTTCTTCGCACCGTTCTTCTGACCTTGGCCTTGCAGCCCACCCTTATGCTTCGACTTCTTTTTCTTTGTCTTGTCGAAGCGCGTGAGAGCGTCCTGATCTGTAAGGTCTATATAATCCCTTCTTGTCTCGACTGCTACAGAATCTTCAGCAAGTCTGTCGGGTTTAATGCCCTGCTTGTTTAGAGCGATTATCTCGAAGGCCCTCGATGCAGGGATGACCGTAAGATTGGCACCCATACGCTTATCCGTGCTGTAGGTCAGAGACCTTGTCAGAATATCAGTCTTGAAGAGGAAATAATCTGCATCTTTGGTCTGAAGCACAATATCTTTCTGCGGAAGCTGCTTGGTGGCCTCGGCATAGGCGTCGATCTCGAAATTAAGACAGCATTTAAGCTTGGCACACTGTCCCGCGAGTTTCTGAGGGTTCATAGATAGATCCTGCATTCTCGCGGCTCCGGTCCCTACGCTCACGAAGTGGGTCATCCAGCTAGAGCAGCACAGAGGTCTGCCGCACGGGCCGATGCCGCCGATACGCCCGGTCTCCTGCCTCGCACCTATCTGCTTCATCTCTATCCTCACCTTGAACTCTTCAGCAAGTATGCGTATGAGTTTCCTGAAGTCAACCCTCTCGTCTGCTATATAGTAAAAGATAGCCTTGCCTCCGTCTCCCTGATACTCCACATCGCCAATCTTCATATTGAGTCCAAGCTCTTCCGCTATAGCGCGGGAGCGGATCATGGTGCTGTGCTCCTTGCTCCTTGCTTCATTGAAGCGTTCGAGATCAGATGGACGGGCCTTTCTGAACACCTTTTTGAGTTCTTCGAGGTTATCAGGATCCAACTTGGCCTTAACCATCTGCATCCTTACCAACGGACCTACCATAGTGACCTGACCGATATCGTGACCATTGGCAGCCTCTACAGCTACCGTATCTCCTATCTCAAGACTTAACTTTGAAGGATTGAGGTAGAAGCCGGCTCTCGTATTCTTGAATTGCACCTGCACCGCAGGAAAGTCAGCGGCTGTCGAAATATCTCCCAGCCAGTTGGTGGCGTAAAGTTTACCGCGAGGTTCCCGCCGCCATCCCATCACTTTATGTGCGCCGATGGCTGCCTCCCCGTCAAGGATATCGGCATCTCCGGCATTGTCTTCATCGGAAGCGCCGCTACATCCTCCGCACCCTCCACCACTGCAGCCTCCGCAACCATTGTCGCATCCGCCACACTCAGTGCAGTCCGGTAGTGGTTTCTTTTCCATTTCATCCATAGACTCTACTCCATGTTATTTGGCGTATGCCACAGCACGGGTCTCACGTATAACCGTTATCTTCACCTGGCCAGGATATGTAAGTTCATCCTGGATCTTCTTAGCGATGTTGGCCGAAAGGCTATCTATCTCCTGATCTGAGATCTTGTCGGCTCCGACTATTACGCGTAGTTCGCGGCCGGCCTGTATGGCATAGGTCTTGATCACGCCGGGATAGGAAAGAGCAAGCTGCTCAAGATCATTCAGCCTCTTGATATAGGCCTCCACTATCTCACGCCGTGCGCCCGGACGAGCACCTGAGATGGCGTCGCATACCTGAACGATAGGCGAAAGAAGGGAGGTCATCTCCACCTCGTCGTGGTGCGCACCTATAGCGTTGCAGATATCCGGTTTTTCCTTGAATTTCTCCGCAAGTTTCATGCCGAAGATAGCATGCGGTATTTCAGGATCGTCATCGGGCACTTTGCCTATATCATGTAAAAGTCCCGCCCGACGCGCCTTCTTAGGATTCAGTCCGAGTTCGGCGGCCATGATTGCGCATAGATTGGCTGTCTCTCTAGCATGCTGCAGAAGATTCTGCCCGTAAGAAGAGCGGTACTTCATTTTTCCTACCATTCTGATAAGTTCAGGATGCAGCCCATGTATTCCGAGGTCGATACACGTACGTTTGCCAGTCTCGTTGATTTCCTCCTCGATCTGCTTCCTCACCTTTGCCACTACTTCTTCTATACGTGCCGGATGTATGCGGCCGTCAAGCACGAGCTGATGGAGCGCAAGCCTTGCTATCTCCCTGCGCACGGGATCGAAACCTGAAAGGACTATGGCTTCTGGGGTGTCGTCGACTATGATCTCGATTCCGGTAGCAGCCTCAAGGGCACGGATGTTGCGACCTTCGCGACCGATGATACGTCCCTTTATCTCATCGTTCTCAATATGGAAGACAGTCACTGAATTCTCGATGGCCGCCTCCGTTGCCACCCGCTGGATGGATTGAATCACGATCTTTTTAGCTTCCTTATTGGCGGTAAGCTTGGCTTCGTCCATAATATCATTGATATATCCCTGCGCCGCTGTTCTGGCCTCATCCTTAAGACTCTCTATCAGACGGTCGCGCGCCTCGTCGGCGGAAAGGCCGGATATGTGCTCGAGCTGTTCCTGAGCCTGACGGTAAAGATGCTCTACCTCTCCCTTTCTCGCGTCGAGCGTACGTTCGAGGTTTTCAGCATTGTTCATTCTTGTATCAAGACTCTGCTTCTGTGAATCCAGTTCTTTCTTACGGCGGTTGAGTTCATTCTGCTGCTGGTTGAGCTGCATCTCACGCTGTTTCGCCCGGGCTTCCGAGGCCTGGGCCTTCTGCATCTTTGAATTGGCTGAGCGTTCGGCATCGGCCAAAATCTTGACCTCCTGCTCCTTTGCCTCGATGATCTTCTTGTCTTTTATTACCTCAGCGTCCTTGCGGGCCTCCTCCAGAATCATGTGCGCCCTGCTGGTGGCGCTCTTCCTGCTCATCGCAGAGGCTAGCGCATATCCTGCTGCTGCGGCCGCCACGGCTATGATGATCCAAATTGCTGTAGTCATGTCTGTATTGAAAAATAATTGTTTCTATATGTTTTGTTTATAATATACACGTCAAGATGCCTCCTCCGCTTCAGCGGGGAAGGAATCTGCATGGCATCGTGCTGCTTGATCGTGTCTGAGTTTCAAGTCGGCAGCGAATCAATATTCGCCGAATTCACTGAATTCATCTGATCCATTGTCCGTGTCGCCGACGGTGTCCTCGCCGCATATTTTAGCAGCATCCCTGAGGAGCTCTTCGGCTTCAGCCCTGTCTGCCTCATACCTGGCGTTGACGGCGAAAAGATTGGATGCATAATGATATGCCATCATCGCCATGCACTCAGCCAGACTCCTGGTGGGATGAGTCTCTTTAAGACTCTTGAGGTAAGCCTTCATCTGCGTCTCGGTTGCCCTCACGGCGTCTTGCTTCGAAAAGGGAACGACCACCGAAAACCGAGTGCCGTAGATGTTGACATCTATATTGATTTTAGTCTCGTTTGATTTCATCAGCTGATGTCTGCGTCTTCCTTGAGGAGAGAGACGCATCTGTCTATTTTTGCGATCAACCGCTGCATACGCCGCCTCGCTGATATCAGGTTGCCAGGAGAGTCCGCAAGCCTGTGCGAGACTGTAAGGAAATCAACTTCCATGCGAGCCTCTCTTAGCTGTTCACGGCAGTCTTCAAGCTGCTGTTTAAGATCCTCCTTCTCCTGAGATAGAGCTTCTTGAGCCGCTAAAGCCATGTCTCTCTGCTTTGCAAGCCGCTCGATCTTAGCTCGAAGCTCCGCTATTACTCGGTGAAGTGATTGGGCCATGCTTTGGTAAATCTCTACAAAGTTAATAAACTTTTCGCAATATTCCAAAAAAAATCGTCGGATGTGCGAATTTTCATCCTACCAGTTGATACCGTTAAGACGCGAAGATTGCTTGTCGTATTTAAGGTCGCTAAGAAGTGATGACTTAACTGCGACATTGAAATTGAAGCTCTTATACACACCGACAGGTATGATTGAGCACGACATGGTGAAGCAGTGCATGTCGCGCGAAATATTACAGTTCATATATGCGATCTTCTTCGCCTGAAAGTCATAGCTGCACGACATGGAGAAGTTCCAGTTCTTCGTCGGCCTTATATTTCCTGATATGGATAAGTTTTGGGTAAACCTTCCGTCATAATCCATCTTGTCATAATTAAATTTCCCCATTCCGGAGTAGTTGATGGAATAATTGAAGGTAAGGCTCCATGGGCATTCCCATGGTGTGTAGCCGTCAGCATCATTCTGCTTTTCCTCGTTCTGGTTGCCGCGATTCCTGCGGGTGGGCGCCATGTCGGCAAGGCTACGGTCTTCATCTTCATCATCGTAGTCTTCATCATCACGCTGGTCACGGCTCTTCGACTTGTTGTTGTCTTTCTTCTTCTTGAAAGTACTGTTGTTAAATGTATAGCTGAACGATGTTCCGGTCGAGGTGAGCTTATAGAGGCCTTTATGTGCCTGCAGACGGGTCTTGTTCACCCTAACTGGCTGTCCGCTCGAGTTCAGCGCGTAGGTGTAAGGGTCCCAGGTTGCGCTCAGGTTGAGGTTGAAGCTCTTCGTGAGGCGAAGTAATATCGATGTATTGAGGTTACTCCAGTTCATGGAGTCGGCAGCGAAGTTGTAGCTCTGGCTAAGCGATAGATTCTCGATGAGGGAGATTTTTTTCACTCCGGTAGAATCCTGATCGCTCTTTACCTTCATCTCAAGATTGTTGGATAGCGAGAGGGAAACGGCGCTTGACATACCTTGGCCCGGGCTGCCGAATATTCCATGCGAGAAATGATTGTATTTCTTATTGATTTGCTGGCCGGCATTGTCGATGTAGCTATACTGGCCCCAGATGCCCCACATAGGATCGCTGAAGTCAGGAGTATAACTGTATGATAGGCTCGGAGTCAAGACATGGCGAATCATCTGCACCTTGTCGCCGAGAAATTTCATTGGCTTATAAAAACCATACAGCTTTGTGTCGGCCGAAAGCGATGCGGAAAAGTCGAATATGTTGTAGAAACCATAGCAGGTGTCTACCACTTCGGCAGAGGCGTTGGGATCCCACTCCCTCTTGATCTTGGAGGTATACATCCTGTCGGTCATCGAGATCTGTGGCGAAACATTGATGTATTTTAGCACAGAGAATGTAGCCGATACCGGTACGGAGTGACGCAGACCATTTCTCCAATCCTTTATCAGGCTCTTTCTGAAGAATACGTTCTGCTTAGCTGTCAAGGAGTTCTGAAACTGGCCGCTATAGCTCATCTTTATCTTCTCATACCATTTTTCAGCACCTACCGCTTTCTTCCGCTTAAACGGAGCAGTCTGGCTCATCGTCACGTTTAGGTTGGGAAACGACACTGCAAGAGTGGAATCCTGCGTGCGCTGGCTGATATTCATCGATGCGCTCGCAGCCCATTTAGTGCCGGGAAAACGATAGGTCATATTGACCGTGCTCGATTTTGTATTCTCGGTAAAGGAGTTGGAGTTATAATAGGAGTTGAGGTCGTTGCGTGTATATCCTGAGGTCGAAAAGTTGACCGACGCCGAGAACGACATATTCGGATTTGATTTCGTATCCATCGAATGGCTCCACACCACCTGGAAGTTATTCTGCTTGGAATAATCGGGCAGTCCTTTGTCTCCATAAATCGTAGTAAGATAAGATATGTTGAAGGAGCCGTTGTATTTGTATCTCTTTTTATATGATGAGCGTCCGGTGAGACCCCACGATCCTTTTGTATATATCTCCCCCGTCAGCGCAAGGTCTACGTAGTCGCTGAATGCGAAATAGTAACCGCCGTTTCTTGCGTAGAATCCACGATTGTAGTCATCTCCGAAAGTCGGAAAGATGATACCTGAAGAGTATTCCTTGCTGAAAGGGAAATATCCGAAAGGAAGAGCCAACGGCAGAGGTACGTCCGCCACCACCATATATGCAGCACTGGAAACCACATCCTTACCCGGACGCATCTTGCCCCTTGTAAGCTTGATATAGAAATGGGGATGATCGTGCTCTTCGCAGGTCGTATACATAGCGTCTTCAGCGAAGAAGCTTCCATCTGCCATCTTCTTCGAGCGTCCTCCTGTGAGATATCCTTCTCCCTGCTCTGTGATGATATCAGTGATGAAACCTCTCTGATTCTTGAAGTTATACGACATGGTCTTCGATTCGTAAGTATCTCCTCCATCCTGAAATACGGGCTTTCCCTGAAGTTCTCCTACGCTGTCCACACGTCCGTTGGCATAGACGGTCGTTGAGTCCATCACCATCTTGATCTCATCAGCATTAAGCTTAAAGCTTCCGTATTCCACTTCACTGTTGCCATAGAGGAAGGCAAGTTTGTTGCCAAGAAGGATGACTGAGTCCTGGGCAGAGAAAGTCACGCTGTTGTCTATATCTACTTTTTCTCTGTTGATGCGGGTCATGCCTGTACGGTCGTTGTCTAAGCTGTCGGTTTGCGCAGGCTCTATTTCCACCTCATCCTCAATTGATATGGAGTCAGTGCGCGTGACACTGTCTGCAGCTGATTCGGTAGAATCGGATGGCAACAACGGCGTCAGGCCGATAAGAGTATCGTTTTCAGGAAGGTTGGTAGCGAGGATTTCAGGCAACTGCAGATCTTCCACTTCGGTTGTATCAGAAGCGGACACGGCAACGCTTCCCGCCGCCGGGCGCATCGATGGCTGCGCCAGCATCAGTGCGAGAAACGATAATGC
>JAIECF010000127.1 GCA_029068655.1 Muribaculaceae bacterium
GATATAGATTATAAAAAAAAGGAACATTTTTTTGCTTTATGCGACTTACAACGAAGATACTCGTGGCCTCAATGCTCATTGTCCTGGCAGGACTCAAGGCATTCGGAGATACATCCGCCGATTCTGTGAAGGTGTATTTCCGGGTAGGTCATCGTGTGTTTGATCCGGCGTTCGGCGACAACCGTGCCGTGATGGACAGCTTTATAGATGTGGTCCGTAAAGCAAAAGAAGCCAATAATATATCACGACTTACAGTAAGCGCTTATGCTTCTCCTGACGGCGCAAGCGACGCCAACGAGCGGCTTTCGCGCATGAGGTGTGACGCGATCGCCGACTACGTTGCCGAGCACACCGGTGTCAGCAGAAACTTCATAGAGACCTATCCCGGAGGTATAGCCTGGGAAGAATTGCGACGGATGGTCGAGGATAATCCGGCCGTGCCTTCGCGCGAAAAGGTACTTGAGATCCTGACCAACGTCCCCGTATGGGTCCACAACTCCAAAGGGGCTATTATCGACGGACGAAAGAAAAGATTGATGGAACTGGATCGTGGTGATACATACAAATGGATGCTGACCAATCTCTTTCCTGAACTCCGCAACGCTGTAGCCGTGACTATATTTTACAGGCAGGAGGTCATGAAACCTCAGGCCGCAGAGCCTGAGGCTACCAGACATACAGACATCGCGGAATCCTACGTGGAGGATGAAAAAGCAGAGGGCTCCGAGGCTCAGGAAAATCTTGACATGGGCGACCGCCCGACGGGATCGAAAGGACTCGGGGAGTCTGACGATATGCCGGGAGCTGAGGGTCATGACAGGACCGACAGTATGTACGATGAAGCAGGGATCGACAAGACTGACAAGACTGAAGCAGATAAAATTACTGATGAGCCGGAACGGATGCAAACTGCAGTTTCCGGCATCCATAAGTCCTTTTACATGGACGTAAGGACCAATATGCTCTATGACGCGGCACTCGTTCCTAATCTCGGAGCCGAGTTCTACATAGGGAAGAATCTATCGGTCTACGGCGAATGGATGTATGCATGGTGGGACAATGAAACCAGCCACCGCTCATGGCGTATCTACGGCGGAGACCTCGGGCTCAGATGGTGGTTCGGGAGAAAAGCTCACGCAAAACCGCTCACAGGTCATCATTTAGGGGTCTATTACGGCATCCTGACGTTTGACTTCGCGACGGGAGACAATGGGTATCTTGGAGGTAAGCCCAACGGAACGCTATGGGACCGCTGGCTTATAAACACAGGTTTGGAATACGGCTATTCCCTCCCGGTAGGGAAACGCCTGAACATCGACTTTTCAATAGGATTAGGATATATGGGTGGAAACTACATAAAATATTTCCCGTTTGATAATGATTATTACCGCGACAAGGAATACAAAATGCATTTCTTCGGACCCACAAAGGCAGAGATCTCGCTTGTATGGCTTATCGGACGCGGTAATGACAACAGCAGGAAAGGAGGTGGAAGATGAAGCTGACAGAGCAATTGGCAGCCTCTCTGCTCTTCGGTGCCTCTCTTCTGATGGCGGAAGGCTGCACTCACAGGGATCTTAACGATGACGCGCCGACAACGATCGCCGACAATGTAGAGGTGATATTCGACTGGAGCAAGAGTCCTGCGAAAGAGGCGCAGACAATGATACTTTACCTCTACTCCGACGAACACGAGATGATGGACTACCGCTTTAACAATCCGGACGGAGGTCTTATCAGGACATACGGAGGACTTCATACAGCGGTATGCCATAGTAACGACGATCCTTACGGGCATCATCTTCGCAACCACCATTCGCATGACGACATAGAGATTTACACCGACGAAACAGCAGTGCTTGTCGGTCAGAACATCTCTACAAGAAGTATTCCGAGGGCCAAGGGAACTGAGGAGGAACCCCTCAGGAACACTCCTTCGATGATCTACGGCACTCAGGACCGCGACATCTTTCTCAAGGTCTCGGCACTTCCGCAGAGAATCGAGCTCAGTCCGGAAGAGCTTATATGCCGGTATTCTGTGGAATTCGCGGATGTAGAAAACCTGAAGAGCGCGGACTTGCGCATAGATGCGACTATCTCATCGCTGGCCGGAGGCTTTTATCCCGGAAAGATGACCCCTACCTCGGAGGCTGTGTCGCATACCTTCACTCTGACAGCTGATCTCGAGCGAGGCTCGCTCAACTCAGAGTTCTATACATTCGGTCTCCCTTACGGAGAGGAAATGCCTCATAAGCTGTGTCTATATATCGCCCTGAAGAACAGGACAGGAAGTTTCTATACTTTCGATGTCTCGGATCAGGTGAACAAGGCTCCGGATCCACGCAATGTCAGCATCAAGATATATGGACTGAAGCTACCTGAGATTCCCGATGATCCGCTTCCTCCTCAAGGAGAAGGTGGAGTCAGCATCGAAGTAGACTCATGGGACACGTATCATTTCGACCTTAAGGTGTAAGCTTTTAATGGTTAAATATTAAGGATTAATTATTAAAGGATTCAAAACAAAATCAGAAAATAAAAACAAATAACAATAATAAAATAAATCTTCAAATCTCTCATTTATGAACAGACTTTCTTTAACTGCAGTCGCAGGGGGCTTGATGGTCCTCGCCTCCTGTTCACAAGAAGATGTAACTATCCAGAAGAGCCAGGATGGTTATCCCATCTCGTTCCGTGCCGGTGTCCTCACCCGCGTAAATCCGGATCTCAACTACGAAAAAAATCCGGCTACATTCTATGTCTCTGCCTATGCTCCGAACCACATGTCGGACTCCGGCATTACGCCTGACTCACTCTTCTGGGACGAACCTTTCTATCTGATGGGTGCAAATCTCTATGCCAGCAGCAGCAACCAGAAATGGCCAAGCCGTGAGCAAGCGGACAAAGTTGAGTTCTTCGCTTACGCTCCTTCTCTCGATGAGATTCAGAATGCAGCGTTGACTCAGGTAAACCCGAATGACACCCGTCTTATCGATAACTACAAGAATTCCATAAAATTCTTCAATCTCTGCAACGATAATGTTCCTCTCGACCCAATGGGACAGCAACTCACCACTTTTGCCGGAGTTCAGCTTTACAAAGGATTCAAACTCGGACGATTCTATGTAGCTACCGATATCTCCAAACAGGTTGACTTCATTACGTCACATATTTCTGCGGATGTACCGGAAAGTGAAGATGCCGCCAACTTAGGAGTAGAGCTTAAATTCAAGCATCAGCTCGCCAATATCGAACTCCGAGCATTCTCCGGCAACTCCATGTACAACATAGAGATTGCAGGCGTCAGAATAGGTAGGCCTTATACCGGAGGCGCCATATTCAATTTCTGCGATGGAAAAGGTGGCGTTGATTTTGCGGAAGGCGGACAATGGGGAATCTCAAAGTCACCTCAGAGACTACCCGTAGAATATATCTACGGAGCAGGCGACGAAATTTACCGTATGGGTGCATTCAACAACCTGACCAGCGACGGACAAGTGCTTCAAAGCCCGGCGCACACCACTTCCGCAACCGCACTTTCCATTATGGGTAAGGGAGGAAACGCTATGGTGCTTCCGACACTCAATGCAGCCTGGGCAGGCGAAGAGAACCCTTGGATAGCATCAAAATACAGTGCAGAACAGGATGGAAAGGATCCTAAGGCCTGGGATCCGGTCAACGAGGGAGACATGTATTTCAGTATACTCATACGAGTGACACTTAAACCGCAAGCTTCTGAGATTAACACCGCTCAGATCTATCCTTATGGTAACAATACCACAATGAATGTAGTTTGTCTTGAAAAAGAGAAGAACTCCAACAAGATCGTTGGCCGTGTTGAAAATAAGAATGTAACTCCGGGCGCAAACAATGAGATAGTCGAATTCGGCTGGGCCGCAGTGCCCGTGGGTGTAAACTGGGAACGTGGAAAGAAATACGTATATACACTTGACTTCAGCGAAGGCGTAGGTGTCCAGGATCCGGAAGATCCGAAGCCCGGTACGGCAATCATTGGCGAAGGTATCAAATTCTCAGTGTCCGTAGAAGGCTGGGATGATCAGACATACAATACAAACGTACCTCAGGAATAAGTCTGAACTGAAAACTTTAGATCCGGGAGCCGGAAATGTCCCGAAAAAACTAACCATATAGTCAACTGAATGAAAGAATGAAGATAATAAGAGTGACATATTTTGCTCTTGCGACTCTGTTCTCCGTCGCCTCCTGCTCCAAGGAGGCGACGGAGCCGGACGTCTACGACTGGGCTGACGGGAAGATCTATTTCAGGCCTACCCTCTCCGATGTCGCCTCCTCAAGGGCTCAGGATATGACGCTTGACAAGCTTGAGTCATTCCAGGTGACATGCTTTAACATTCCTGACATTAAGGAAGGAAAAACCTCTCCCCATTTTGAAAACGCCACATTTGTGAGAAAGAGCGATTCATCAGTCGAAACCGCTTTTATATCCTCACCTTTCGAAGAACCGCATGACTGGCCTAAAACAAACGGACCCGTTAGATTTTTCGCATTTTCGCCGTCGATTGAAGTGATGACCGAGAGTTTTTCGTCGGATATGGACTTCGACGAAAGCAGGTATTTCAAACTGAACAAAGCTACTGCCGCTTCTACCGGCTCCATCCGGTATGCCCTCGGTGTCTTACGCATTAATCCGGACATCTCAAGGCAGTTTGACTTCGTCACGGCAGAAGCATCAGGAGAAAGATGGAAAGATTTCGTGGGTGGAGTTGACCTTGCATTCAAACATCAGTTCTCTCAGGTAGAATTGAAAGCTTGGGGAAACAGTGAAAAATACAATTTTGATATAGCCGGCGTGCGCCTTGGCAATCCGGTGGTCAACAGCACTTATTTCTTCGCGGATGACTTCAATATAGAAAGAAGCGGTCAGTGGAGCCAAGGAACCAGAAACAAGGGTAAAGTAGAATATCTATTCACGGGAACAAACGTCACTGACCCTAATAACACACAGAATGTCGGTGACAAGATCTACAGAATAAGCAGCAGGCAACACAATACACAGGCATCTGCGGCTTCTATTATGGGACTGGGTGGATGCGCCATGGTGATCCCGACTAAGAATGACGCATGGGAAGGACTTGAAGACACGAATATCGGCAATATCCCCTACTCTACAGACAAGATGTATTTCAGCATCCTGATGAGGGTATCGGATGTCAATTCTGGTAATGTAGTCTATCCCTATCCGGGCAATAAGAGCAGCATGACTGTGGTCAGCTACGCTATTGACTCTGACGGAAAGATTCTTACAAGGCTTTTCAAAGACGATACATCAGGAACATATTTCACCGATGCGGAGCATCAGCACAGATACACGGTCACTCAGGGAGTAGAGACAGCTGATTTCGGATGGGCAGCCGTGCCCGTCAGTGTAGAATGGGAAGCCGGAAAGAAATATGTCTATACCCTTGACTACTCGGAGGGCATCGGACTGCATGATCCGGAAGATCCGGAACCTGGAAAACTGATTGTAGGCCAGTCTCCCGTGGAATGGAGCGTCAGCGTAAGCGGCTGGGATTATGCCGAAGAGAATGATGACTATACTCCGGACCTGGACGTTCCTTAATCAATTAATAATTAATTCATAATTCATAATATTTAATACTGCAGTAATCAATTGTTGATATATCTGATTGATAAGAAATACCATTGATAGAATAATCAATAAGTTTTACTAATAAATAGAACGGTTACCGATGGAAATGAAAATATCCAAATATGCAGCTCTTATCGTGATCCTTCCTGCGCTTGCTTCATGTGTGCAGGAGAGTCCCGAGGTAGCCGGACCCATGGGAAGCGGAAGCCGGATTTTTTTCCGGTCTTATCTTCCCGGTGTCACACTGACAAGAGGCGGAACAATCTCCGACCTAACAGAGTGCCGTGTGACATGTATCAATCCAGCAGACACCACACTGATCGATTCCGAAACGGGAGAGATCACAACATATTTCAGCGACATCCGTTTTGTAAAGGATGAAGAAAGCGACGGACGTTTCATTACAGAAGAATCAGACACCTGCATGTGGCCTTATACAAAAGACCAGCTGCATTTCTTCGCATACCATCCCTCGGCAGATGCAATGCGTGAGACGATCGACAGTGAGAAATATAATCTTGCCAACTACTCAAAAACAACAAACGGAATTACTACGATCGACTATCGTCTCGAAAGTTTCAGCATAGCCCCTGACATCGCAGACCACGTAGACTTTATCGCCGCCTATTCCAATGGGAATCAGCAGGCAAACGAGAATACCGGAGTCGGGCTTAATTTCAACCACCAGTTGGCACGGATAGAACTCATGGCCTGGAGCGAGAGCCTAAGATACGATATCGAGATAGCCGGAGTTCGAATAGGCAACCCTATCTCTCAAGGTGACTTCAATTTCTCGACTATCGTTTCGGGTCAAGGAGGTGAATGGCTCAACACATCGCAGACCCCCGTTGAGCATATCTTCACCACCGGAGAAAGCATCGTATACTTGGGGAAAACATCACATGTCGACCAACAGCACGCGACTTCGATAATGGGCAACGCAGGCCCCGCCATGGTGATTCCGATGACGGAAAAAATCGAGGCATGGGGAGGATCGGAAGACCCGGGATTAGGGACAGAGAAGTATTCTACAGACAAACTATATTTCAGCGTGCTGCTCAGAGCGAAGAACTGGGCTGACGTCGTGGCCTATCCTTATCCCGACGATCCATATAATCTTCCGAAAGTATATCTGGCCGTGAGAAACGACGGAATGGTGGTGAGAAGGGTTTATATGATCGACGGAGATTACTACACCGCTGATGAAAAGAGCGACGAGCTGAAGTATACTCCAAGTGAAACGGAGGAAGTCCGCGCCTATTGCTGGGCAGCCCTACCCGTGGCAGCCAAATGGGAACCTGGTAAGATATACTCATATAAACTGAATTATACCAACGGTATAGGATGGCATGACCCCTCCTACCCTGCTCCCGGCACTCCCATCATAGACGACAGGGTAAGTGTCAATGTAGAGGTATCGGACTGGAAAGAGGGCACTGCAACAGATGTTTCGGTGCCGAGAAAATAAAATCTAACGGATATGAATAGGATAGCGAAAACATCATATATAATATTGGGTGCCGCTCTTATGCTGGGCTCATGCTCGCAGGAGGAGACACCGGTGGAACGTCCTGACGGAAACGACAGACGGATAGTCTTCCATACCTCGCTGCCGGAAGTCAGCACTAAGGCTATGGAAATCACCAGAGATCTGCCATTTTTCCATATGACGGCCTTTGATGAGACCGACAGCCGTCTGATAGCAGGAGATACCCTCAAGGGTTATTTCTACAATAAGAAGCTTATTATAGAGTCAGGAAGCACAAACGCAGTTTCAGACGAATGCGTCTGGCCTGACCCGGGATTTGAAAGCGACATTATGCACTTCTTTGCATACTATCCGGAATTAAAATCAGGAGCCTCCTTAGTCAACGGCACAGACGCACGCAGTGAGAATAAGGAGATAGGATATAAGATCAATGGTTATAGGGTAGAGACAGACATAGCCGATCAGGTGGATTTCGTGACCGCCTACACCAAAGGGTCGATGGACGAAAATTATTTTTCAGGAATTAATCTCAACTTCAGGCATCAGCTCAGCCGCATCGAAGTAAAGACAAAAGGCTCACACAAAAGCTGCGACATCGAAATAGCAGGCGTGCGAATTGCAAACGCTCCGATGCAAGGAACTTTTGAATTCCAGAAATCGGATGCTGACGGCACATGGACAGATTTGGTAAAGGGAAACGCCGAATACATCTTCCGCGAAGGGGATGCTATTGTCAAGGTTGGTGCTGAGCCGGTATCCATAATGGGCAGTAAAATCGATAGCGACAATGACAACTGCGCTTTGCTGATTCCCACTACATGCGCAGCATGGGACTATACAAACGATGCGGGCAATAACGGCAAGGGAATGTACCTGAACGTGCTACTGAGAATAATAGATAAGACTCCGACCACAGGAAATGGGAAAGTGCAGTATCCTTACTTCGACAACAGCCAGGGTCTTAATGCGATGAATATTCCGAGGGAATACTTCGCTGTTATCACTGCAACCGGCACGGTCAGCAAACGACTCTACAAAAACGGAAACGGTTATTGCACCGACGCTGCACTTACACAGCCTTATACTCTCGCATCCGGCGAAGAAATCAGGGAATTCGGCTGGGCGGCTTTGCCTATCAGAGCCGACTGGCAACCAGGCTATTCATACAGTTACACTCTTGACTATACTTCCGGCGTGGGTGTTCATGGTCCGGATGTCACAGGCGAAGTATCGCCCAAGGCTGGAGATCCGATCATCAGCGACAGGGTCGGAGTATCAGTCAGTGTAAATGAGTGGCAAGGATTGAACGGGTCGACAACTCATACGGTTGATGTTCCCGGAGCATAAAAAAACACACAGCATTCATGAACGATAAGAGAACAATATATATATATACAGGACTGCTTTTTCTGTCAGCATTTCTGCTATCCTCATGCTCGCAAGAGGATCCGATAGTCCGTGCCGTGACGGAAGATGATTCCAAGATACTTTTCTTCACTTCACTGCCGGGGATTGAGACCCGCTCTGCAGACGATATCGATAAGAACAGTATCAAAAATGGATTCGATGTCTCTGCGGCATGTCTGGATAGTGTGACTCCGGGAGGCTATCACCTACCCATCGAATATTTCTCTTCGCAGAAGGTGATGCAGACACCGGGAATGGGTGAAGCTTTCCGATCGAATTCATGTAGGTGGCCATCCAACAAAGGAGGGAAAGCCGGAAAGCTTAGGTTTTTCGCTTTCTATCCTTCTCGCGAAGTACTAAGAGACAGTGCCGGAATTTTTGGTAACGAACGTGAGAATTTTTTCAGACTGGAATACACAAATACCAATAAAGACACTATAGAATACTGGATGAAGAGTTTCAAGGTCAATAAAGACATTGCCAAACATTCAGATTTTGTCACGGCTACGGCGGAAGGCTCAAAAACAGACAGTCTTTATACTGGTGTGAATCTAACATTTCAGCATCAGCTGAGCAGAATCATCTTAGAAGCTTTCTGTAACTCTGAAAGCTATGACGTAGAGATAGCAGGCGTAAGGATAGGAGGCATAGCGACTGAAAGCGATTTCAGTTTTGAAGGCATACCTGTCAATTTTAAAAACTGGAACTGGACGAAAATCGGCAGATGGATAGGTGTCAACCAGAAGAAAGATGTAGTGGAATATATATACAGAAACGGAGATAGGGTAATCACAATCAATAAGGAAAACAATCCGGACGAGTCGAAAGCGGTGTCACTGATGGGTAAAGGTGGCCCTGCATTGGTGATTCCTTATGATTATCCTGTATGGTGGCAATATTCCTCGAAAGATAATAAAGACCACAGTTTACTTTATTTCAGCGTATTGCTCAGAGTAAAAGAAAAACTCACCGAGAATCATACGTTGCTTTATCCCTACATTGAAGGTGCGAATTTGACTTCATCACTTGCAGTAACTGCAGATAATATGAAGGTGGTCTACCTTTCAATTAAAACAGCAACCGGAGAGGTGATGAAACGCGTCTACAAAAAAGGGAGCAACTTTTACACTGATCCGAACTTCTCGGACGGTTCAAAATACACGGTCCCGGATGGAGAGGAAATCAGAAATTACGGATGGGCATCCGCTATTCCATATATTGGCGGAGCTACCACCCAAAGATGGAATCCCGGATATCAATATATTTTTCAACTCAACTTTTCCAAAGGAATAGGAGTGCAGGATCCTGACGATGCACTACCGGGGAAAGTGATCATATATCCTATTGAGGTCACCGGGACACCGGCTACATCTTGGCATACGGTGAAAGATTATAACAACGTGGAAATAAAAGACAATGAAGTAGGTTTCACCATTGAATGATTACTTCTGAATAGGTGATAATCAATGGCAACGATTGACAACAAAATATGAAACACTATACTACACATATCGTCCTTTCAATCTTGACAGGTCTGATGTATGCGACTTCGTGTACGTCAGACCCGGATCCCGATGTTATTAATTTGGAGAGCGGGGACGAGATAAGTTTTGAGGTGGGAAATAGCACACGTGCCGCCATAACTAACAATGAGACTTTAAAGAATTATTCTTTCATGCTGTTTGGAGATATGAACAGGACCGGAGAATTCTATGCGGGTCTCAAGATTATCTTCAATGCACAAGAGGTTACTTTCAAAAACAACAGATGGGACTATGGCACAAAACAATACTGGCTTATGGGTCAGGAGCATTCGTTTGTGGCAATACATCCATATGATGTGCTTCCTGATCTGGATAATCTGAAATATGATAACTCCATGGTCAGCTTCACGTATGAGCTCCCTGATTCACTGGATCAAGCGAAAGACCTTCTTGTTGCTGCACACAGAAGAAAATATAATATGAGTAACGGGAATCCTGTTAGATTCAATTTCACCCACCTCCTCTCGACTATCAATATTGAGCCGGCATTGGATGAAGTCCTGATGTATGAGGATGAGGATGACAAGGCTAATTATCCTTATAATAAGGACGAATATATACTGTTTCAAAAGATTGAATTGATAGGAGTAAGAACCAGGGCAGACTTCTCCTTCACGTCAGAACCATTGGGCACCGGCAATTCCACTGATAAATGCGCAGTAAAGTTTCAGTTGGGAAAGGAAGGAGTAAAAGATCTGACATTTGATTACAAAGACAACCCTAAGAAGATCACCAACAACAAAGAGAACAAAAGCATCTTTGACAACAATAGAGCAGTGATAATCTTGCCCCAGACTTTCGCAGCAGGTTCAGGATCGGAAATCAGACTATATTATTCTGTCAATGACGATCACGTCCTGAGGAAAATCACAATTCCGTTAGAAGGCAAGACCTGGGAAATGGGCACAAACTACACCTATAAGTTTACTATAGAGAAGGCTTATACCGGCCAGATCAAGGCGGGATCATTCACGAT
>JAIECF010000128.1 GCA_029068655.1 Muribaculaceae bacterium
CGTCGTTGAGGACGACTTTACGTCCGGTATCTTCACCTTTGATATTAAAAACTGCTAATTCCATTATTCCTCTACTATAACGATTGAACCTTTTGCTCCTGGGATGGAGCCTTTGATCACGAGCAGGTTGTGCTCGGGGAGCACCTTGATGACCTGCAGATTCTGAACGGTAACACGTTCGTTGCCCATCTGGCCGGCCATACGCAGACCTTTGAAAACCTTAGCGGGATACGAGCAGGCACCGATAGAACCGGGAGCACGGAGACGGTTGTGCTGACCATGAGTAGCCTGACCAACGCCGCCGAAACCATGGCGCTTAACTACGCCCTGGAAGCCTTTACCCTTTGATGTTCCAACAACATCGACGAAAGCGCCTTCCTGGAAGATGTCGACCGTGAGGGTCTGACCCAGCTCGGGAAGGGTATCGAAAGATTTGAACTCGGCCAAGTGTCTCTGGGGAGCCACGCCGGCTTTCTTGAAGTGACCGGCCTCAGGCTTATTGGTGTGCTTTTCCTTCTTTTCCTGGAAACCCACCTGAACAGCCTGGTAACCGTCGTTCTCAAGAGTCTTCACCTGAGTGACAACGCAGGGACCAACTTCGATAACAGTGCACGGCACGTTCTTGCCGTCGGCACTGAAAACGGATGTCATTCCGATTTTTTTTCCTAATAATCCTGGCATTTCTTTTGAAAAATTATTGAATTTCGCCTGCGGGGTACGGGATACCCCGCAGGACAAACTGTAGTATTAGTTGTAAGATCTTATCTAAGAGATCAGACCTTGATGCTTACGTCTACACCGCTCGGGAGCTCAAGCTTCATAAGAGCATCAACAGTCTTTGTAGTGCTTCCATCGATGTCGATGAGACGCTGATAGCTGCTGAGTTCGAACTGCTCACGGGATTTCTTGTTGACGAAAGTCGAACGGTTGACTGTGAAGATGCGTTTGTGGGTAGGCAGGGGAATCGGGCCCTTAACTACTGCGCCGGTAGCCTTCACTGTCTTTACGATCTTCTCGGCAGACTTGTCGACGAGGTTGTGATCGTAGCTCTTCAGTTTGATTCTAATTTTTTGGCTCATATTATTGAAGATACTTTAATTACTTGATGAGGTCTACACGGCCGTTGCATTCAGTGAGCACAGCCTTAGCGATTGAGTTGGAGACTTCAGCATAGTGGCTGAAAGACATTGTGGAGGTAGCGCGACCTGATGTGATGGTGCGGAGGGCAGTCACATAGCCGAACATTTCGGCAAGCGGAGCCTTGGCTTTCACGATGCGGGCGCCGGAGCGGCTTGTCTCCATACCTTCTACCTGACCGCGACGCTTATTAAGGTCGCCGATAACATCACCCATGGACTCTTCGGGAGTAACAACTTCTACAGACATGATAGGCTCCATAAGAACCGGACCTGCCTTTTCGCTACCTTTCTTGAAGCCCTGGATCGCAACAAGCTCGAACGAGAGCTGGTCGGAGTCGACGGGGTGGAAAGATCCATCGAGAAGAGTCACCTTGAGGCGTTCAACCGGATAACCGGCGAGGACACCATTCTTCATAGCAGTCTGGAAGCCCTTCTGAACAGACGGGATATATTCCTTAGGCACGTTACCGCCCTTCACCTCATCCACAAACTGGAGAGAACCGACGAAATCGTCGTCTGCCGGCTCCATACGGAAGATGATATCGGCGAACTTACCGCGACCACCGGTCTGCTTCTTGAATACCTCACGTCCTTCGTAAGGCTTAGTGATAGCCTCCTTATAGGTAACCTGAGGACGGCCCTGATTACATTCGACCTTGAACTCGCGACGGAGACGGTCGATAATGATGTCGAGGTGAAGCTCACCCATACCGCTGATGACAGTCTGGCCTGTCTCCTCGTTTGTCTCAACGCGGAATGTCGGGTCTTCCTCTGCAAGTTTCTGAAGGCCGACGCCAAGTTTGTCAAGGTCTTTCTGGGTCTTAGGTTCTACGGCGATACCGATTACAGGATCGGGGAACTCCATTGCCTCGAGGACGATAGGAGCGTTTTCGTCGCAGAGAGTGTCACCGGTGCGGATATCCTTGAAGCCTACGCCAGCGCCTATATCGCCGCAACCGATACGCTCCATAGGGTTCTGCTTGTTGGAGTGCATCTGGAAAAGACGGGAGATACGCTCCTTCTTGCCACTGCGGGAGTTGAGGCAGTAGCTGCCGGCATCGATATTACCTGAGTAAACGCGGAAGAAGACAAGACGACCAACATAGGGGTCGGTTGCGATCTTGAACGCGAGAGCACACATAGGGGCTTCGGGAGAAGGCTCACGGGTGATGATCTCATCGGGATCGTCGACAGCGTGTCCTTCAACGGCACCGCTGTCTTCGGGAGAAGGCAGGTAAGCGCAGACAGCGTCGAGCAGAGTCTGCACACCCTTATTCTTGAAAGAAGAACCACAGATCATCGGGTTGATGGCCATAGAAAGAGTACCCTTACGGATAGCAGCCTTTATCTCATCAACAGTGATAGTGGAGGGATCATCGAAGTATTTCTCCATGAGAGCGTCATCGAGCTCAGCGAGAGTTTCAAGCATCTTGTCGCGATACTGCTCAGCCTCGTCGCGGAGGTTAGCAGGGATTTCCTCTATTGAGTACTCAGCGCCCATGCTCTCGTCGTGCCAGAAGATAGCCTTCATGGTCACGAGATCAATCACACCCTTAAAAGTCTCCTCAGCACCGATAGGAAGCTGGATAGGCACAGGATTTGCACCGAGTACATCCTTCACCTGACGGCAAACCTCGAGGAAGTTGGCGCCTGAGCGGTCCATCTTATTAACGTAACCGATACGTGGAACGTTGTACTTGTCGGCCTGACGCCATACAGTCTCAGACTGAGGCTCAACGCCACCTACGGCACAGAAAGTAGCAACAGCGCCGTCAAGCACACGGAGCGAACGTTCTACCTCGACAGTGAAGTCGACGTGTCCCGGGGTGTCGATAAGGTTGATCTTATATTTATTTCCGTTGTAGTTCCAGAACGTAGTGGTAGCAGCGGAAGTGATAGTGATACCGCGCTCCTGCTCCTGCTCCATCCAGTCCATAGTGGCTGCGCCATCGTGCACCTCACCGATCTTGTGAGTAAGACCGGTATAGAAGAGGATACGTTCGGAGGTAGTAGTCTTACCGGCGTCGATGTGAGCCATGATGCCGATATTTCGTGTTAACTGAAGGTTGTCGTGTTTAGCCATTTGTTAAATCCGAATTAGAATCTGAAATGAGCGAATGCACGGTTAGCCTCAGCCATACGGTGCATATCTTCCTTGCGCTTAAAGGCGCCACCCTGGTCATTGAAGGCGTCGACGATTTCGGCAGCGAGTTTATCGGCCATAGTCTTTCCGCCACGCTTGCGGGCATAAATGATAAGATTCTTCATGGAGATAGACTCCTTGCGGTCTGCGCGGATTTCAGTAGGCACCTGGAAAGTAGCGCCACCGACGCGGCGGGACTTAACCTCCACCTGAGGAGTTACGTTTTCGAGGGCCTTCTTCCAGATTTCGAGGGCGCTCTTCTCCTCGTTGGGGAGCTTAGACTTCACGATTTCGAGTGCGGAATAGAAGATAGTATAAGAAGTGTTCTTCTTTCCGTCGTACATGAGGTGATTGACAAACTTTGTCACTCTCACGTCGTGAAAAACGGGATCGGGAAGGATCACACGTTTTTTCGGTTTAGCTTTTCTCATTGCTTGATGTTTAAGTTTTGATTTTGGCTGCTTTGATGAAAACTTCAACGCACTTTGGGAACTCCTCTCGGAGCGCCGGATGGGCGTTTACTCAACCACGTAGCTGTCAAAAAATCAAAAACCGGTTAAAGATAAATGATTTCTTACTGACAGCTTGTTATTTCTTACCCTTAGCTGCCTTAGGACGCTTTGCACCGTATTTGGAGCGACGCTGGGTACGGCCCTGCACGCCAGCGGTATCAAGAGTACCGCGAACGATGTGATAGCGTACGCCGGGGAGGTCTTTCACACGACCGCCACGAACCATCACGATGGAGTGCTCCTGGAGGTTGTGTCCTTCTCCGGGGATATAGGAGTTCACTTCCTTTCCGTTGGTAAGGCGTACACGAGCCACCTTACGCATAGCCGAGTTAGGCTTTTTCGGGGTCGTGGTGTACACACGCACGCACACACCGCGACGCTGCGGACATGAATCCAAAGCCGGCGACTTGCTCTTGTCGACGAGGGCAACGCGTCCTTTTCTTACTAATTGCTGAATTGTAGGCATTTTAGTTTGTTAAAAATTAAAAAATATCTAAAATCTTGTACTGTTTCTTCATTTGTGATATAGCCAGAAAGGTTTCTAAGCCTCAAAGGCATTATCCGAAGGGTTAAAGACACATACTGCAAACAGACGCTAACCGATTAAATTTTAATCCGTTAGCGAAGAAAGCGGGTGTTTTATGCCCTAAGACGATGCAAAGTTACAAAATTTCAGCGAATTATGCAAATTTTTTTTGAGACTTAAGGTATGAGTCTTCAGTCTTCAGCTTTCAGAGGGGGCGAGCATGCTCGGCGGCTATCAAAGACCCTGACAACTGACATGATGCCGGATATGACCGGTGGCTGTCGCAGCCCCGGACAATGAGAATGACTGGGGATGGCGGTTTCGGACGCACGGGCCGTGCGTCCCTACTTCAGGGATTTGCGAAATGAGAGAAACTGAAAAGAGGGTGTGTCATAATGGCGCACCCTCTTTGTTGACAGGCGCAAGATAGACTTAAAATGGATTCTTATGTCATGGCGACTTCCCGACCGTCATGAAATAAGTATGTTCAGACGGGGTCGAGGCCTCGGCGGCGCCATTCGGGGAGGACGTTGTAGTCTCTGACGATATTGTTGGCGAGAGCCACCGCCTTGGAAATATGGTCGCAGATATTCTTCTCCCCTATCAAATTGACGATATCAGACCTAACGAGAGCTGAATGGACATTGGGCTGGACTCCAGACAGAACGATCTTGATGCCTTCTTTCTGCGAGGATTTAATGAGGGTCTCGAGATTATGGATGCCGGTGGAATCAATAAATGGCACTTTACGCATACGTATGATGCGGACGAGGGGTTTATCCTGCATCGTGGAGCGCATCATCTCATCGAATTTGGTAGCGATACCGAAGAAAAAAGGACCGTCTATCTCATAAACAGACACACCTTTTTCAACCCGAAGCACCTCATGAGTATGCATCTCGGTGCCTTCAGCGACATCGAGTTGCTTTCCGTAAACTTTGATCTCGGCGTTTTCAGTAACCCGACGCAGGAAGAGCACCATAGCAAGAAGCAATCCTATCTCTATGGCAATCGTAAGGTCGAAAACAATAGTCAGTATCATAGTGACGAGAAGCACGGAGAAATCCCCTTTAGGATTATGGGAAATAGCCTTGACAGTGCGCCATCCGCTCATGTTATAGGCTACCACCATCAGGACAGCAGCGAGGCAAGCCATTGGTACGAGATTAATAAGAGGCATGAAAAAAAGATAGATCAGCAGCAACACCACGGAGTGTATCATGCCGGCGAGCGGAGTTCGTCCACCATTGGTGATATTGGTCATCGTACGTGCGATTGCCCCTGTAACAGGAATTCCACCAAAAAGCGGCACTACGATATTAGCGATTCCCTGCCCGAAAAGCTCAGTATTTGAATTGGTACGCGATCCCGTGATGCCGTCGGCCACGGTAGCCGAAAGCAGAGACTCTATTGCACCCAGCATAGCAATAGTAAAGGCAGAAGGAAGCAAGGCATTAATAGTAGCCATATTTACGGTAAAACCATGGGGCATAGGTATATCAGACTTCATGTCGCCGAAACGGTCGCCGATGGTCTCCACATGAAATTCGGGCATGAACATTCCAAGCAACCAGCAGCCGGCTGTAACCACTATTATGGAGATTAGAGCTCCGGGGAGCTTCTGAGATATCCTGGGAGTGAGAGTGATTATCAGCAGCGATACGATTCCAACAAGCATCGTGATCCAGTCTATCCTCGATACGTTTGCTATCAATACACTCCATTTGGTGAGGAAGTCTCCCGGAAGATCGCGTAGTCCCATGCCGAAGAAATCATTGATCTGCGTAGAAAAGATTGTTATTGCTATACCGGCAGTGAAACCCACCACTATAGGATATGGAATGAACTTTATGACCGTGCCGAGTCGGAATAGACCCATCAATACAAGGATAAGACCGGCCATAACAGTAGCAATGGCAAGTCCGGTGAGACCAAACTGCTGAATTATACTGTAGACGATCACGATGAACGCACCTGTCGGGCCACCGATCTGCACGCTATTGCCTCCGAGCGCCGACACAATAAAGCCACCGATTATCGCGGTGATGAGCCCGATTGAAGGAGAGACTCCGGAAGCGATGGCAAAGGCAATGGCAAGAGGTAGCGCCACGATGCCAACAACAATACCGGCAGTTAGATCGGACTTAAACCGGGCCACATCATAGCCCTTCCACATCGAAAAAGCTTTCGGGTGGAAATCAATAGAATTAAGAATCTTCATTTTTTACCTGTAGTAATATATACGAATACCAGGGACCTGCATCCCCGGCAGAAAATTGACGTGGAGATGACAGCGGCATTACGGCCGCCTTCCGTAGAGAATCTATTTTTTTAGATGAGAGGCGTAGTCGAAGATCCGGTCGAAAATCACCCTGTCAAGATCGGTAAGAGTGATATTTCTTCTCGCCATCACTCTCTCGGCAACCGTAAGGAATTTCTTTACCGGAACATCTGTAAAGCCCCCGTTTGCACTGCCTTCAAGGAAACTCGGAACAAAGACACGCGGGAAACCTGCACCATAGATATTCACCCCGACGCCTATCACAGTAGCAGTGTTAAGCATAACGTTGACTCCCAGTTTAGAGTGATCTCCTATGATAGGACCACAGAACTGAAGATCGGTACGGGCGAAAGAGTGAAGTCTATAATTCCAGAGCCGGATCTTCGAGTAATCGTTTTTCAGGTTGGAACAGTTCACGCCGGCTCCAATGTTGCACCACTCTCCTACCACGGCATTGCCGAGATAGCCGTCGTGAGCCTTATTTGAATACCCGAATATTACCGAGTTGTCTACCTCACCACCTACTTTGACGTATGGACCGAATGTGGAACCCCCATAAAGCTTGGCTCCCATACGCGCTTTTGAATGGTCGCAGAATGCAATCGGGCCTCTTACGCAACAACCTTCCATCACGGCGGCATCGCGGCCGATATATACGGGGCCATCTTTTAGATTGAACATAGCGCCTTCCACTTCAGCACCCTCCTCTAAGAATATCATCGGATTGCCTTCCTTATCGAAAAGCTCTCCTATGACGTGATTCGTATCGGGAAGAGGCCTTGACTTACGGCCGGCTGTAATACGCTTGTAATCCTCTACAAGCACCTCCGGGTTCATAATGAATACGTCATAGACAAGACGCAGATGGCGAAGGTCTTCTTCAAACACATCGGGAAAGGAGCGTTGCTCAAGCGTCTTCCAACTGCCACGGAATGCAAGGGGACGGTTTTCGCAGACGATAGCCTGACCGGACTTCAGGGATACGATACGAGCGGCAATGTCAGCGTCAGGAACGACCGCTCCGGAAATGAATAACATTTCTTCAGTATCGTCGTCGGGTTGGCCGAAACGCTCCCGGAGGAAATCCACCGGAAGGGCATGGATATCGGCTTCTGGAAGGAATGAATTCCACTTCTCACGAATAGTGGTGATACCCACACGGAAGTCGCAGATGGGTCGTGTAAAGGATAGAGGAAGTAGATCGAAGTGATCTTCTTTGTTGTCGAAGAGAACGATTTTCATTGAGTTGTCAGTTGTCAGTTTTCAATTGTCAGCTAAACAGAGTGCAAAATTAGTTAAAAAAAATCAAAAATGCAAGTATTACACACATGCGACCCCACGTAAGGGTGTGAACCGGAATGGGGAATTAAGTGTTATAATGTCAGAGAAGAATGATTGGTAAAAGTATACAATACCGAAAGATAAAAGAACACACATATTGATGCCTATATGTCCCCAAAGGCGCGAGGCCTTTCAGCAGACTACACGGCAACAAAGGCAAGGGACCCGGAAATTCGAGAAATTTCCGGGTCCCTTGCCTTTAGCATATAATATCAGAATGGATAACCGAGAGCGAGATGTACAGCAAAGGCATCTTTGAATGCTACGTTGAAATAATGAGGAGTTCCATTGCTGTAAGGAGTATGGAGTCCATAACCGACATCAAGACGAACCACCATCATGCCAAGGTCATATCGCAACCCGGCACCAGTACCTAATGCAATATCCTTCAGGAATGTCTTAGCTTCCAGTTTTCCACCGGGACGTAAAGGATCGTTTTTCAAAAGCCAAATATTACCCATATCAATGAAAGCGGCTCCATGCAGATCGCCAGCGATCGGGAAACGATATTCTGAATTAAGTTCAAATTTGAATGTACCGGTCTGGTCGAAATATCCGTTGACGAGTTCCTTGGGCGCACGGTAGCTGCCGGGGCCGATAGATCGCACAGTAAAAGCCCTTATGGAGTTAGCACCACCGATATAGAACTGTTCGGAATATGGAACTTCCTTGGCGTTTCCATATGCATGCGCTGCACCGAGCAACACTCTCGACACTATCCATTGATCCTGCTTAGGAAACAGACGATGATTCCAAACGAGCTGAACCTGGCCCTTTACGAACTGCGAGAAGGGTGTACCGAAGAGTTTCTTCTGACCTTTTACTCCGCAAAGCTCGTAAATTCCATCGAAGACATTGCCTGCCTCAGTAAACAGAGCAGTGAAAGTAATCTCATTGTTCCGCTCTCTCTCAAACCACCTGTTATACGTATAAGTATAGCTCAACTGAGGAATGAACCGGCTCTCGAAACTCAAAGCCACAGCAGGGTTCATGGCCATCACAGAGTCAAATTCGGCTGTAGTGCGGATCAGCTTGTTGTATGTCAACTTGAACGGAGTGAACGAATTCATGACGTGGCGTGTAGCACGCCACTCATAAGTGATGCCCATATTATATTCCGCCATCATGAAATACTTCGGACGGTTGAGTACAGATCCTCCGAGCGAGATTGTTGTCCAGTTCAGGTCACGCCTTGATCTCGGGATAAACTTTGGGGCAAGAAGCCGCGGAAAAGCGAGCGAGGTCTGAAGTCCGAACTCATAAGAATTAAAAACAGAAGAACGGTTACGTCCGGTCTGCCACTCATAGTCAGCGTTGAGGGAAACATTGAGTTTCTCTGCACCACCGAATATATTGTTGTGACTAAAAGAAGCAATAAGCCCGGGACCAATATATGAGTTTGATTTTGAGGTAGCGTTTACCTCGATTGACGCCTCCATCGGCCGGTCGTAGCGACATGTGATATAGACATCCATCAGCGGATTTGCCTCCGAAGTATCGGCCGGAACAGGCTGGATCTGGATATTGGAGAAAATTCCGAGACGAGCCAGACGCGTCTGGGTACGGTCCATATCGCGCACAGTAAATGTCCTACCTTTCCTGAATGTGATGCATTCGGGTATAAGTCCCTTCCGCACCCTCTGGGGACGCATCACTACGAGTTCTCCTCTGTTAGTCTCCAGCGTATCAGGGGTCCCAGGGCGAAATGCCTCGTTACGTAAAAGAATAGTCTCAACCTTGTTGGTACGATATTTGCGCAAGGCCACGGACGGCAGATTGTCGGCAAGATTAAGGCGTATCGCCACAGCATGAGGGGTCATGAAAGTATCTGCAAGGAATTCCAGATATTCGGGCCGGAAATAATAGTATCCCTTGTTTCGAAGCGTATTGGCGACTTCCACACGAATGGCAGAAAGGGAATCCACGCAAAAAACCGATCCTTTCTGAAACCATACGTTTTTCTTCGTGATAGAATCGACCAGCATTTTTACGCTGTCTGAAGGACGATTGAAATATTCAATAGTATCGATCCTATAGGGTGAAGAAACATCAAATGTGTAAGACATACTTGCTTTCTTTGGATTCTTCTTATCGGGAATCTCCTCATATGTAGCCGTCGAACCAAAATATCCGTTATCGGCAAGCAGCTGCTCCACCATCTTCATCCGCATTGGAGCCTTTACATCAGATATGAGCACCGGTTTCTCCACAAACATGCGGTAAAGCCAGCCGTAAACACCCTTAGCAGAATCATTCCAATGATTGTAGACCCAAAGCCCGTAAGGGATCGGAGTGCGGACATATGGAGTAATCAATGGATACGGATTGTTGGGCTTGACATTGACAGCCTGCTTCAGTTCGGAAACGAGAGCATCCGGAAGTTTCTCATCGCCGGTAGGATTGATCTTGACCTTCATGCCATTGTAAAGTGTCTCGTCTTCACCAAGCCGGCTGGTGGTGCTGCACGCCGCAGCGACCAACAAGACGATGAACAGGGTAGCCAACACACGAGCTGCCCCCTTGAAAGAGCGTATCGAACAATTACTGAACATTTTCATCCTCCTTTCTTAAGATAGGCTTAATGGAATCGGTCGGAACCACGGTAGGAACCTTGACATCAAGGATCGAATCAGACCCTGCCGCACGTGAACGGCGCTTCTTATAATAATCTTTCCAAAGTTTACTTAGACCGAAATGAGTGATCTCGGTGAAATAAGCGAGTCGGCGTCTCAGCGAGAGACCCACACCGGTCTCTGTGATCTCGCCTTCGAGAACACTCTCGAAGCCGGTATGCCGGAAGAGACGGGCGTTGAGGCTCATAGTGTTGGTCTGCCTCAGTATGTATTCGAAAGCGATGTCGCTGATAAGATTCTGCTGGAAATTCTCGTCAGCTGAGGCATCGGTGGAGTAATTACCGCCCACGATTATCTTAAATCTATTGTTGATGAGAGATTTAGACACCTGGTAGGAGTAAGATGTATTAGTGCTGGTATTGCCGTTAGTTCCAGTCTCATACTGATCTACTCCGAAATTGATGTCCACGCCCTTCACATTGTCGGCAAGGAATCTATTGACGGTAGATGTAAGGAAACTATAAAGACTGCTGGTCGCTATGTTGGAGCCTACCGATTTAGCGCTGGGCCCGGTATAAGATCCGGTCAGAAGCAGGTTCATGGCCTGCTGCATTCTCTGGTCGGCTGTCATAGACTGAAGTTCGTTGCTGATACTCATGTCGTCGTCGGTCGAAAGGTCGAAGACTACGGAAGGGGCGGAGAGCGTGTTTCCTATCTTGAGAGTGACAAGGAAATTGACGAGACGCGTATTTCCGCTCATCTGTATGCTTGCCTTCAGCGCGTCGGTCGCTGTTATAGACAAAGCAGGATTCATTATATCGCCGCTCCAGGTGATATGACTGTTCTGATCAAACGTAAAGCTCTTTTTCCCGATGACGGGAATACTGTAGTTGGCATAACCATTGCCTGTATAGAGCGTGCCGTTGAGCTTCATATCGCCCACATAGTTCTGGAAATAATTGAGTGTACCGGAGGGACTGCATAACACTTTTCCCTGATCACCAAGGTTGACAGTCACCTGCATTCCCTGCGACAGGATTGCCTTCGCCGTGATTCGCATTCCGAGTGTAGAGGTAAGGGAATCAGCCTTCGCCACCTGTGTTGAATCAGAGAAATTGACGAACTTCACCACTCCATCAGCACCTCTCTCTCCGTTGAGGGCGTCCGCGCCCATCACCATAGAATATGTGACATCGGTAGCCGGAAGCACATTGACCATTGCGTCTATGTTCATCCTCGACATCGGCCCTGTGACTGATGCATCAAGATCGGTGAAGAGTTTGCCGGACACATCTGCATTTCCTTTGTTGCCTACGAGTTGTATGTTGGAAGCTTTAGCCGTAAGGTCGAATCTCATTTCTGACATTTTTGTAGCGTCGACCGTTCCCTTGATAGTAAGGGGGTTTTTGTTGACTGCGAAAATCTCGAATTCATGGAAGTCAAGGACATTATCAGTGACCGTAATCGGGTCTCGATCGAAACTGAAACGTGTGCCAAGCATATCGACGAACAGACCGACCGAATCACAAGATATGCTTCCATTGAGTTTAGGATCGGTTAAAGATCCGCTGAGGCTCATGTCGCCGTCGAGATGACCGGAGACCTTCATAGTCTGAGGCGGGAAGAACGGATTCGCAATAGCAAGTGGGAATTTGGTCAAAATGAGCTTAAGTCGTTCGGCTATGAGGCCGCCGGAAGGATTGATGGAATCCGGTGCGAGCACAAACTGCACAGCTGCGGCTTCTGCTCCATCCACCATAAGGCCGATCTTGCCGGCGCTCTTACCCTTGTTGCCCATTCCGGCAGCAAGAGAAAAGTCGAAATCTCCCACACGCTTGCGGTCATAATATAGGTTATTGATATCGAGCGTGCCTTTTCCGACCAGGGCTCTACCTGTATATCGCACATTGATGTCTGAATTCACACTTGCTTTCACCGGAGGTGGATTGAGCATCATATGTGTGAAATCTTCTACCTGTATGTTTTTCAGGTTGAGATGAAGGTTGTCGAGTCCCTGCTCGTTTTTCTCTGTTCTCAAAAGAATGCTGCTGCTTGCACTGCTTGCCTCGAGATTCGCGTTGAGCTTACGGTTAGTGATCGTGTAATCTATATAATTGTCGAGGTTGAAGGTCCATGGAAGATAAGCAATGGTGGCTTTCAAAGGAGTGAAGCGAACAGACACGACTGAGTCGGCCATAGAGGCCGTAAAACCGAGACGATACCCCATCTTCTTCTTGATGTTATGCTGCACAAGATAGGCGGAAAGACGGTTTTCGCCCATATATCCGCTCACCCTTACATCAGCGAATTCATCGAATGTTCCCGGCCGGTTGCCGAGATGAATCACATAGTCGAGCAGGTTGCCTCGTGAATGAATTCCCATGGTAATGGTATCGAGGCGCATTGACTCGGTACGGAGAGTATTGAGGACCACATCGCCGTTGATCAGAGAATCCTTCGTAAGATTCATCGTCAGATCGCCGATACCCATTCCCGAAGGAGAAAGGAACTGCGAAATGACTCCATTGCCGGCCACATTGGCGGAAAGGGAGAAAGGCGGAAGTTTAGCTTCAAGCTGCCCGACATCGATACGACGCTCCTCGATCACTTTCGGGATCATCGCGGAGACATCGGAGAACTGATTTATCAAATGTTCGAGTCCGACAGAAGATAAGAACTGCACATCGGCTCCTCTGGCACCGATGACGCACCTTACATCCGATGGAGAAGACACAAACCTGAGATCGACGCCATCGGGAATTCTGATATCCTGCTCAGCCAGATGCCAGTCTATCTCCTTGGCCTTGAAATCCACATCATAAATCCATGTATGTGGAGAAGCCGTACCATTTAAATGCAAGCTGGCACTGCCGTCATTTTTCGTTTCTGATAGTCCGAGGGCCATCAGATCCACATTATGTATATCTGCGTTTATATCCGCTTGATACAGATTGTCGGAAATACGTCCCGAGCCATCGATATCAAACGATAGAAGAGGATTGGGAGAGTTGGCCTTAAGAGTGAAATCTTCGTCGCGCAGTGTAGCGAAAAGTGTTATGTCCTTTATAGAATGCCCGTTGTAAATGGCACTTGCAAGATCAAGACGCACATCCGTATGCGCACCTTGTTTTTCAGGATTGAAACCGGCGCCTTTAGCAGATAAAGATGCCGTCACGGGCCCTATGGTCTTGTCGCCTATGAACGCGCCGACATTCAGAGAGTGTACGGAGGCATTCACGTCATAGCGTTCGGAATTCATTCCTACATGCCCGTCAGCAGCGAGATTGCCTTGAGGAGTAGTCAGTTTGAAATCTGCCGCATAGTTCTCATGATCAGCAGATGCCTTGCCCTTGATATTCAGGGTAGGAATATGGATTCCGTCGAGTTGCACGAACTTCTTGACAATATCAGGTCGTCTAAGTTCACCGTCAAACGAAAGATTTGCCACAAGCTTCTTGAAGTCAAGAGCATTCTTAGCCTCACCTTTCGCCCGCAGCGAAAGAGTGCCGGGAAGAGCGATATCAAACTGCTCTATATCAGCATCCCCAAGCTTACCATTAGCCCTGACTATCGCATTAAGGGGCGTCATCGCAGGCACTGCCGAAGTATATACAGACAGGTCAGGCATAAAACTATTGACATCATTCATTCCGAGACTTGCATTTATGTCAACGTCAAGAAGCGCAGCAGGCTCAAAAGCAAGCAGAGCGTTCGGGATAGCGGCCGTAGCCTGCACATGCGAGAACGGCGTTCTTATATCAAAATCACGCAGTTTCATACCTGTGGAATCCATCGAGAACACACCTTTACCTTCTGTAATAGTCAAGCCGCATTGCTCCATGCCTCTCATGCTCGTGATAGGGAGGGAGATATCGGTAGCCTGATTATAGAAATGTTCAAGTTCAATATCGAGAGAAGATACACGGATATCATTGGTGTCAAATCCCTTTACTACCGGGGAATCTTTTACGGCGTAGCGAGCGTTGAAATCGGTCAACGTTATACGATCCGCCACGACTGTCGTAGGTGCTGAAGGAGCAGCCGTAGTATCGGGAGCAGGAGCCGGATGCTCCTTGACATATTCAAGAGAAGGAGCGAGCATGAGTGCATCTCCATGAGAAGCCGTTACGTCTGACATTCGGATCGTCATGCTACGAAGATCCACAACACCTTCTTCCACCGAGAGATTCTTTGCTTTAAAACGCAAGGTGTCGACTGTGGGAAGCATCGTCATCGTGAAGAGCATATTCTCGATGGCAAGTTTATTTGCTGTAATATAAAAAGGAGTGGAAGTTGTATCCTGGGGGGATGGCTTCTGTTTCCATACATCCATCGACAGGAAAATGTCGCCATCACGCAGTTTGGCTTCGTTGATTGATATTGTACTCGTGCCTAAATTCATCGATGACTTGTCATCGACCTCAAGGAGTCCGGCCTTGACGGTCATAAGCATCGAAGAATCGGGAGATAACATACGGTAGTAACCGTCGCGAAGACGGAGACGCTTTATCTGAAGGTCAAGGTTAAGCAAAGGACGGAGTTTCACATCGACCAGCGCCTCTCGAGCGAGGACCATCGTGTCGCCGGAAGCCTCGATTACACTTACACCGGAGAGCGACAGGTCTACCGGGAATCTGAGGCGAAGCCTGTCAATACCGATCTTCATTCCGGTCTTGTCAGCTACGATTTTTGTTGCGGTCTTTACGGCGAAGTCCTGTACAGGAGGAATATAAAGGAGCACCGGGATGAGGAGAACGACCACGATAATGCATCCGATCACCTTAAGAGGGCGTCGAATCCAGGGGCTGCGTATGAAGTGCCTTTTTTGCTTGGAAGCAGCTGTTTCATTCTGCTCCTCCGGCTTAGGGACTTGAGTGGGATTGTCGTTTGATTGCATGTGCTGGCGTAGATATAGTCTATATTTTGAGTAACAATCCCTATCAGCTAAGGTTTAAAAAATGTAAAAAAAAGAGACTCTCCGGATGCAGGAACTCCTATTTTTGAAATTAACTCAACTTTCGTATGTTCTTTTACTATCACGCAAAGGCGCAAAGGGGCAGAGATTTATCAATGATTAATTGGCTTCATGACTCGGTTGCTGCAAGCTCGCTATGATTACGGCCTGCTACGCATCGGCCGGAGCGCGCGGAGATAGCTACGCAGTTTTTTAGATTCTGGATATTGAGCTGCTATGAATTAAAACAAGCGAAACTAGAATGAAATTAATTTTACGCATCACAGACCGGCATCCTGAAAAAGTGCACTTCCTTTGAGCACAAGCGACGAGGGAACTTCTATGCTTAGTTTAAAATTTATTGTCGACGGAATTTTGATTATAAAAATTTGGTATTTTTCATTATATGCTGAAAAACATATAATTTTATTTGGCTGATATTTGCTATTTTTGTAATTTAGCAACCGAAAGAGTGTAAAAACTACACTCAAAAAAAACAATCAACTGCGAACCAACAACTTAACAACACAATATCATGATCAAAACGACAAGAACATTCATGATGCTTGCCGGCGCGGCAATCGCATTAACAGCTTGTAATTCCACCAAGGATGCTCCGCAGACGACTCTGTCCGGGCTCGATCCTCAGAACTTCGTCGGCGAATACGATGGAAAACCGACAGCACTCTACACACTGAAGAATGCCAACGGCATGGAGGTTTGCGTGACGAACTTCGGCGGACGCATCGTATCAATCATGGTGCCGGACCGCAACGGCGACTTCAAGGACGTAGTGCTTGGTTTCGACAGTGTTCAGGCTTATTTCCCACAGAACAACCTGAGTGACTTCGGAGCTTCCATAGGCCGCTACGCCAACCGCATCAACCAAGGCAAGATAGTCATCGACGGCGACACCATCCAGCTTCCCAAAAACAATTTCGGACATTGCCTGCACGGCGGCCCTGCCGGCTGGCAATACAAGGTGTACTCAGCTGAACAGCCCAACGACTCAACTGTAGTATTGACAATAGATAGCCCCGATGGCGACAACAACTTCCCCGGCAACGTGACAGCCCAGGTGACTTACACACTTACAGGCGACAACGCCATAGATATCGCATACAAGGCTACCACCGACAAGCCGACTTATATCAATATGACCAACCACTCCTACTTCAATCTGAACGGAGATCCCACGCAACCCATCACCAACAATATCCTCACCGTCAATGCATCTCGCTACACTCCGGTGGACGCTACCTATATGACCACCGGTGAAATACTCGACGTCAAGGATACTCCCATGGACTTCACATCGCCCAAAGAAGTCGGAGCTCAAATCGCTGAAGTTGAATTCGAACAGATTAAGTTCGGCAACGGCTATGACCACAATTGGGTGCTTGACACAAACCGCGACGACAGCCAGGTGGCCGCTACCCTCTACTCTCCCACTACGGGCATACAGCTTGAAGTGCTTACCGACGAACCCGGTATTCAGGTATATTCCGGCAACTTCCTCGACGGCACAGTGACAGGCAAGAAAGGTATCGTCTATCAGCAGCGCACCGGCATCTGCCTTGAGACTCAGAAGTATCCTGATACACCCAACAAACCGGAATGGCCGTCAGCTCTTCTCAACCCTGGAGAGACCTATACAAGCCACTGCGTATTCCGCTTTTCCACGATCGGAAACCTGACAAACGATCCCGAAAAACCGATTCATGTTGATGATTAATTAGCAATCAAATAACATTCACACATTCATGATATATCATGATGCAGCATGATGAAACATGATATATCATGAATGAACCTATAACAGAGAATCCAACAACTGACAACTTAACAACAAACAACTTAATAACCCAATAACCTAACAACCCAAACAACTATGGCAGTATTAGACTGGATTGTGGTCGGTATATTCGCATTGGCGCTTATCGGCATCATCGTATGGGTGATGAAGCAGAAGCAGAACAATGCAGACGACTACTTCCTTGGTGGCAAGGACGCCACATGGATCGCGATCGGTGCATCTATCTTCGCATCAAACATCGGATCAGAACATCTCATCGGCCTCGCCGGCTCCGGTGCCGCATCGGGCATGGCAATGGCCCACTGGGAAATCCAGGGCTGGATGATCCTTCTCTTAGGCTGGGTATTCGTACCTTTCTACAGCCGCTCCATGGTGATCACAATGCCGCAGTTCCTTGAAAAGCGCTACAACCCTGCATCGCGCACGATCCTCTCAGTAATCTCGCTTATCAGCTACGTACTTACAAAGGTAGCTGTGACAGTTTACGCCGGCGGTCTCGTATTCCAGCAGGTATTCGGCATCGAGAGCCTCTGGGGTATCGACTTCTTCTGGATCGCAGCGATCGGCCTCGTGGTCATTACCGCTCTATACACTATCTTCGGCGGCATGAAATCAGTGCTCTACACCTCCGTGCTCCAGACTCCTATCCTTCTTCTCGGCTCTCTTATCATTCTTGTGCTCGGTCTTAAGGAACTCGGAGGCTGGGACCAGATGATGGCAATCTGCTCCGAAGTAAAAGTAAATGAATACGGCGATTCTATGGTCAACCTCATCCGCGACAACCGCGACGCACAGTATCCCTGGCTCGGCGCCCTTATCGGCTCTGCAGTCATCGGTTTCTGGTATTGGTGTACCGACCAGTTCATCGTACAGCGCGTTCTCTCCGGACGTGACGAGAAGCAGGCACGCCGCGGTACCATCTTCGGCGCCTACCTGAAACTTCTCCCTGTCTTCCTATTCCTTATCCCGGGTATGATCGCTTTCGCACTTCACCAGCAGCTCGGCAGCTTCCTGCCTCTGACTCCAGAAGGACTTCCCAACAGTGACGCAGCATTCCCAACCCTCGTAGCCAAGCTGCTCCCGGCCGGCGTAAAAGGCCTCATCGTATGCGGTATCCTTGCAGCCCTGATGTCGTCATTAGCATCACTCTTCAACTCATCGGCAGCCCTCTTCACAATCGACTTTTATCAGCGCTTTAAGCCGAACACCGATCCGAAGAAACTCGTGAAGATCGGTCAGGCAGCCACTGTAGTAATCGTTATCCTCGGCATCCTCTGGATTCCGGTGATGCGTTCGGTAGGCGATGTGCTCTATCTGTATCTGCAGGACGTACAGTCGGTGCTCGCACCGGGTATCGCGGCAGCCTTCCTTTTGGGTGTCACATGGAAAAAGGCCACAGCTAAGGGCGGTATGTGGGGTCTGATCGCCGGTCTGGTAATCGGTATCACACGTCTCGGCGCCAAGGTATACTATAGCAACATCGGCGCAGTACCCGACGGAGGCTCATGGTTCCAGTGGCTTTTCTACGACACCAACTGGCTCTTCTTCTGCGGCTGGATGCTTGTATTCTGTCTGCTTGTGATCTTCGTTGTCAGCATGTTCACACCTGCTCCCGATCCCGAGAAGATCAAAGGTCTTGTCTTTGGCACATCAACTCCTGAAGAGCGCGCCGTAACACGTGCAAGCTGGGATAAATGGGATGTGATCCACTCCATCATTATCCTTGCCATCACCGCAGCCTTCTACTGGTATTTCTGGTAATCCTCTATACAATGCATAATGCATAATTCATAATGCATAATTGATGCGCTCCAGGGAAGCAATCAAAAAACCGACTGCGGAACAGCTCTAAATATGCATTATGAATTGTGAATTGTGAATTATGAATTATGCATTATGAATTATTATAAGGAGCATGCAAAGCACTACGTAGGTGTCGACTGCGTGATATTCGGCCTCCACGAGGGAAAACTCAACATTCTTCTCATAAAGCGGCGTATGATGCCCGGTAAGGGACAATGGTCGCTTATGGGAGGATTCGTAGAAGAAAACGAATCTGTAGACGAAGCTGCTAAACGAGTTCTATATCAGTTGACCGGACTGGAAAACGTATATATGGATCAGGTAGGCACCTTCGGAGCCATAGACCGTGACCCCGGAGCGAGAGTGATATCGGTAGCCTACTGCGCATTGCTGAACTTTGACGAGCAGGATCATCAGAGAGTCACCGACAACGACGCACATTGGTTGCCTCTTGAGGACATGCCACAGCTTTATTTCGATCATCCGCTGATAGTGGAGAAAGCCTTGGAATATCTGCGTCTGCAAGTGAACAGAAAACCTCTGGTATTCCAGTTCCTTCCGGAATTATTTACACTCAGCCAGCTTCAATCGGTATATGAGGCGATCCTCGGAGAAAAGCTCGACAAAAGGAATTTCCGTAAACGCATCAATGATGAAGGCGTGCTCGAGAAGACAGAACTGATCGACAAAAGCGGCTCCAAGCGAGGAGCGACTCTTTACAGGCTAAAGAGTAAAGATTAATTATTTAGATTTAATAATAAAGTCTGTGTTCATGACACATCATGAAACGGCAACAGATAACAGACAACTGAAAATATGCTTGAGAAACTTAAAGAAGAAGTGTACAAGGCCAATATGGACCTGGTGAAGCATGGTCTCGTGATCTTCACATGGGGCAACGTATCAGGCATCGACCGCGAGAAGGGGCTCGTAGTGATAAAGCCGAGCGGTGTTGACTACGACGTGATGAAACCTGAAGACATGGTCGTCATAGACCTTGATGGGAACATCGTTGAAGGACACCTGAAACCCTCAAGCGACACACCTACGCATCTTGCCATCTACCGTGCATGGCCGGAAGTTGGAGGCGTGGTACACACCCACTCTACATTCGCTACAGGATGGAGTCAGGCCGGTCTTGACATTCCCAATATCGGCACGACCCATGCCGACTACTTCCATGAGGCCATTCCCTGCACCGCAGACATGACAGAAGAGGAAGTAAAAGGGGCTTACGAGCTTGAGACAGGCAACGTGATCATCAAGCGCTTTGAGGGAATGAACCCGATGCACACTCCGGGTGTCCTGGTCAAGAATCACGGTCCATTCGCCTGGGGTAAAGATCCTCATGACGCGGTTCATAACGCTGTGGTGATGGAGCAGGTAGCAAAGATGGCTAGCATAGCCTTCGCAGCAAACCCGAACCTGACGATGAATCCGCTGCTCGTAGAGAAGCATTTCAACAGAAAGCACGGACCAAACGCTTATTACGGACAGAATTGAGTCTTCAGTCTTAAGTCTTGAGTCTTGAGTCTTAAGATTGCGGACAAGCCGCTTAGATAGAAACTAAGAACTTAATAACTTATAACTAAATAATTATGTACGAGAATCTTGAAATATGGTGGGTGACTGGCGCACAGTTGCTCTACGGAGGCGATGCAGTGGTTGCAGTCGACGCACACTCTAAGGAAATGGTAGACGGACTTAACAACTCCGGACGTCTTCCGATCAAAGTAGTCTACAAAGGTACCGCAAACTCCTCCAAGGAGGTTGAGGCAGTAATGAAGGCTGCCAACAATGATCCGAAATGTGTGGGCATCATCACTTGGATGCATACCTTCTCGCCCGCCAAGATGTGGATCCACGGCCTACAGGCACTCCGCAAGCCGCTCCTCCACTTCCACACACAATATAACGCCGAGATACCCTGGGACACAATGGACATGGACTTCATGAACCTGAACCAGTCAGCACACGGCGACCGCGAGTTCGGCCACATATGCGCACGCATGAAGGTTCGCCGCAAGGTAGTGGTCGGCTATTGGAAAGATGCCAACACTCAGGACCGCATCGCAGTATGGCAGCGCGTAGCCGCAGCCTGGGCAGACGCTCAGGACATGCTGGTACTTCGCTTCGGCGACCAGATGAACAACGTAGCTGTGACTGACGGCGACAAGGTTGACGCTGAGATGCAGCTCGGCTACCATGTAGACTATTGCCCGGTCAGTGAGCTCATGGAGCACTATAAGAAGGTTTCCGACGAAGACACCAAAGCGCTCATGGATGTATACTTCAAGGAATACGCACACGATGCAGCCCTTGAGACTCCGGGCACAGACGGCTACAAGTCAGTATATGAGGCAGCCAAGGCTGAGCTCGCACTCCGCAGCATCCTGAAGGAGAAAGGAGCGAAAGCATTCACCACAAACTTCGACGACCTCGGCACCCAGGATATCAATGATCCCAACTTTGTAGGCTTCGATCAGATACCCGGTCTCGCATCACAGCGATTGATGGCCGAAGGTATCGGTTTCGGCGCGGAAGGGGACTGGAAGTCAGCAGCGCTCTACCGTACACTCTGGTATATGAGCCAGGGCATGGGCAAGGGATGCTCATTCCTCGAAGACTACACACTCAACTTCGACGGAGCCAACAGCTCTATCCTCCAGGCCCACATGCTTGAAGTATGCCCGCTTATCGCAGAGGAGAAGCCCCGTCTTGAAGTACATTTCCTCGGTATAGGTATCCGTAAGGCACAGACCGCCCGCCTCGTCTTCACATCGAAGCCCGGCGACGGCATCACAGCTACTGTGATCGACCTCGGCAACCGTTTCCGCCTTATCGTGAACGACGTGGAATGCATCAAGTCTAAACCGCTTCCCAAACTTCCGGTAGCATCAGCACTCTGGATTCCGAAGCCCAACTTCGAGATCGGCGCAGGAGCATGGATCATGGCCGGCGGCACACACCACTCCTGCTTCAGCTACGACATCACTCCCGAATACTGGGAAGACTATGCTGAAATGGCAGGCATCGAGATGGTACGTATCGACAAGGATACCACCATGCAGGGATTCAAGCGTGAGCTCCGCTATAACGATGTGTATTATATGCTTAATAAGTAATTGAGTCTTAAGTCTTAAGTCTTAAGATTGCGGACAAGCCGCAAGATTACAATCTCTTAAGACTTAAGACTCAAGACCAATGACTATAAAAATTATATAAAGTGCCTGAAAAGATAAAACAGACAATAGAATCGGGAAAGGCCGTGCTCGGAATCGAGTTCGGCTCTACCCGAATCAAGGCTGTTCTCATCGACGAGAACAATAATCCCATTGCCCAGGGAAGCCATGAGTGGGAAAACCAGCTTGTCAACAATCTCTGGACCTACAGCCAGGAGGCGATATGGTTTGGTCTGCAGGATTGCTACCGCGATCTCCGCGAAGACGTGAAGAACAAATACGGAGTGGAGATCAAGAAGCTTGCCTCCATCGGCATCAGCGCCATGATGCACGGCTACATGCCTTTCGACAAGGACGGCAACATGCTCGCTCCCTTCCGCACCTGGCGCAACACCAACACAGGAGAGGCAGCCGCCATCCTATCGAAGGAATTCGACTATAATATTCCGCTCCGCTGGAGCATCTCCCACCTCTATCAGGCTATACTGAACGGTGAGGAACACGTGAAAGATCTCGCTTTCCTGACGACGCTGGCCGGCTATATCCACTGGCAGCTGACAGGCGAGAAGGTGATCGGCATCGGCGACGGCAGCGGAATGCTTCCTGTAGATCCGCAGACAAAGAACTATAGCGCTAAGATGGTGAAGAAATTCGACGAAATGATCGCCGACAAGAATTTCGACTGGAAACTCGAAGAAGTGCTTCCGAGAATCCTCGTGGCAGGAGAGAACGCCGGCTACCTCACAGAAGAGGGCGCCAAGCATCTTGACATCTCGGGCAATCTTGAGGCAGGGGTTCCTCTCTGTCCGCCGGAAGGAGATGCCGGAACAGGTATGGTTGCAACTAACGCAGTGAAGCAGCGCACCGGCAACGTTTCGGCAGGAACATCATCGTTCTCCATGATAGTGCTTGAGAAAGACCTCAGCCGTCCTTATGAAATGATCGATATGGTCACAACACCCGACGGCAGCCTCGTAGCAATGGTGCACTGCAACAACTGTACCTCCGATCTCAACGCATGGGTAGGTCTATTCCGCGAGTATACCGAACTTATGGGTGTACCCGTAGATATGAACGAGATATTCGGCAGACTCTACAACAACGCGCTCAACGGCGATCCGGATTGCGGAGGACTTGTAAGCTACAACTATTTCTCCGGTGAGCCTATCACCGGACTAAATGAAGGTCGTCCCCTCTTCGTGCGCAAGGTAGGAAATAAATTCAACCTCGCAAACTTCATGCGCGCCAACCTTAACGCAGCCGTAGCATGCCTGAAGATCGGAAACGATATCCTCTTCGACGAGGAAAAGATCAAGGTAGACCGCATCACGGGCCACGGCGGTCTCTTCAAGACTCACGGTGTTGGACAGCGAATACTTGCGGCAGCCCTCAATTCTCCCATATCGGTGATGGAGACTGCAGGAGAAGGCGGCGCATGGGGTATGGCTCTTCTTGCAGGCTATCTCGTTAATAATGTCAATGACCGCAATCTCGCAGACTATCTGGAGATGGAAGTCTTCGAAGGCAATACCGGCACAAGTATCGCTCCGACAGAGGAAGATGTAGAAGGCTTCAACCGCTACATCAAGAACTATCTTGAGGCTCTGCCTGTAGAGAAAGCTGCTGTAGAGTACTTTAAGTGATTGCGTTGTGCGTGATGCGTTGTGCGTTGTGCGTTGTGCGAAAGACTAGGAATATTTAATTTATAGGTCCGTTTCCCAGGTAGGAGACGGGCCTTCAATATTTTCACAAATAATACGCACTACTCATCACGCGATACGCAATACGCACTACGCATCACGCGATACGCAAATACATAAAAAAACGCTGTGGCCGGGATTTTCGCAAACTCCGGCCACAGTGTGATTTTTTAGTTATTGCACCTACTTTCACAAGCAAAAGCAACACTTACTCAACCACTAACTTACAAATTATATCACTATTACTTAAAAAGCTTTAGACTTGCTTGTCAAGAGAAATAAAAATGCTATGCCAATTATTTCAAACCAAACTCTTTCCTCTCTTGACTCTGCAAAATTAATACAATCTTTTCGAATGTGCAAGAATTTTCCTATTAAATTTACCCCCCCCCGACCATTTTTACCATTATTGCTACAATTTGACCAAAATTCTCAATTCTGACATTCTAAAATCAGAATTCACGAATAATTCAAATGGAGTGAGGTAAATGAGAAAAAAATTGAGAAGATACCGCAAACATGAGCAGCAGTCGCACGGGAGACTTAGAAAATGATAAAAAAATTTGGGAAAGTCGCGTAAAAACATTAAATTTGTGTCCAA
>JAIECF010000129.1:0-19426 GCA_029068655.1 Muribaculaceae bacterium
GCATACGATGGGTATGTACAGGTAATAGGGGGAGATTCCGCTTAAGAAACGCAATACACTAACAATTAAATAATTATCAATAACTTAAAATTACCAGAGATGATGAAGAAAGTACTCTATGGAGTTGCTTTGACACTCTTAGCAAGCGTGTCAGTCGGTTCTCTCCAGTCCTGTAAGGACGACGTGAACGACCTGAAGACTCAGACTTCGTTTGATCTTGCAAAGCTTAAGCTCGATGTGGATGCCGCTATGAAAAAGCTTCAGGATCAGATTACAGAAAACAGAACAGACATTGACCAGTTGCTTCGGGATATCAACAATTATGCAACTTTGTCTTATGTCAACAAGCTGATCTATGGTTCAGACAAAGGTGGCGTAGAGTTTTATGATCCGGCAATTGGCGAGGATGGCCTTCTGGGCATGATCAATGGCGCTCTTTCTCGCCTTGATACAGTCGATGGAATTCTTTTCCCCGAAGTGAAGCCGGAAGATTACGGTAACAGCAAGAACATGATCGATTACCTTAACGGTAAGCTCGGTGCTCAGAAGGAGACAGTTGATCAGATTCTCAAGTTCCTTGACTACGAACTCGATCCTGAAAAGGAAGGATATCAGACTTTGAGTGAGCTCTTCCAGGGTATTCAGGATCAGTTGGATGAGCTTACAAATGAGGAAGGAAACGGTAGAGTTGACGTTCTTGAAACGAAAGTCAATGAAATCGAGAATCAGATCAAAGCTATTATCAATAATAACGAATCTCTCGTAACAGGTATCCTTATCCAGCGTACTTGGAGCCCGGTATTCGGTGACTTCAGCCTTCCGATCGGCGTTCAGAGTAATCTTCTGTTCAACTGGTATGGTTACAATGACTACGGTGCAGACTTCACCTTCCCGAGCTCAGACTCAAGCAACAGCGCTACAGGCGAAGTTGGTGTTATCTTCAATGGTGCCAGCGAACCAATTCAGAAAGGTTACTACTATGAGGATGTTGAACTTGGTGATGTTTACGTGACGCTCAACCCCCTCAATCACAAGTTTGACAACACTAAAGTCACTGTGGTTAACTCTAAGGGCGAGGCTCTCGTACTCGAAGACCTCGAACTCGTTCCCAGTGATAAGCTCCTCTCATTTGGCTACACTAAGACACGCGCTGACGAGGATATCGAAAGCGTTCTTTACAAGGGTACTGTTAAGGTAAAGGCAACAGCTGAAGATCACTCAAGCCTTGATGCAGTTAAGGTTGTCATTAAGGATCAGCTGAAAGATGCAGTTAAGGACGCAGTCAAGAATCCTACAAAGCGCAACGCAGCAGCTCTTCTTAAGGCTGTTTACGACCAGATGGCAGGTCTGCTTCCCGCTTATGCACTCCGTTACGACTGGACAGCTCCCTACACTTCATGGGATGCTGACAACAAGGCAACTACTGCAGACAAGAAATATTCAGTTCTCAGCCAGTTCGACCTCGGCGTAGCTACTGCACAGCCAATCGGCTTCAACTTCCTAAAGGACGTTCAGGGTTCAGGTAAGGTTCCTGTTATCAGCAACCTTGACAACTTCGTAGCTGAAATCCTCAATAAGAATCTCATTTCACTTGAAGGCCAGGAAATCACTCTTGACGGAGGTAAGTATAAGGTTGGCTTCGGCAAGGTAAGCTTCAGAACTGTTAAGAAGAACAATTACTACACCGCCCTTATGGCAAAGGTTGAAGGCCTTACTTTGAATGATAAGCCCATCTTGACTGAAGAGTTCGAGATTAAGAAGCTTCAGGTATACAACGAAGCAGGTACAGAAGTTGTGGAGACGATTTATCCTACTGAAAGAGCTGCTGAGGTTATAAATGAAAACATTAAGAAGGCTATTGTTGAAGAGATCGAAGCTCTGAGCGGTAAGACAATCGACGTTCATAATGTTCTCATGGCTGAAATCAACTCAAAGGTTGATCTCGCAACTCTTGAACTCTCTGCTCAGATCAATGAAGTGGTTAAGAATCTTAACGGCCAGATCAAGGATTCCTTCACAAGCATGGGTGAGGAAGCTGAGACTTACATCAACAAGGTTAATCGTGTAATCGACCTCTACAACAAGGTTGCTAACAAGATCAACAACGTTCTCAAGTACCCGAACCACTACCTCCAGGCTGCTGCCTTCTATGAGGGTGGTAATAATATGGGTATCCTTTCCAGCGATCCTGAGAACCCGACAGTCTTCAAGGCAGCTGGCGGAAGCGCAATCAACGTATTCCTTTCTACCTACACAGGTGAAATCGTTGCTCCTGCTTACAAGAAGTATGTAGCTGTGACAGGTGTTGTAGGCAATGCAAACGCCGACGTTGCAAGCCTCAATGGTGGCGAACTCAACAAAGTTCTCGACGGTAGCAGAATCCGCGTTAAGGTTCCTGTAGCCGGTTTCGAAAGCGGTAAGGTTTACGAGTTCACATATCAGGCTCTTGACTACTGTGGCTATACTTCTACCAAGAAGTTCTACATCCAGATCAATAAATAACTTAGAATTTCTACATCGAGGTTAAATAAGTTTTGATTGATGTCGTGTCCGGAGTCTTTCCGGCTCCGGACCGATTCTAAAACTAATCGAAAACCCATTATTTAAAGAAATCAATTATGAAATTAAACAAGATATTGCTCGCTGGTGCAATGCTTTTCGCCGGGGCTTCCGCTATGGCGCAGGAAACCATCACCGAGTACTCATACGTTCCCAACTGGTATATCCAGGGACAGTTCGGTGGTCAGGAAACTCTTGGCGAATCCTCTTTCGGCCACCTCTTCAGCCCGAACGCACAGATCGCTGCCGGCTATAACTTCAACCCCTACATCGGCGCTCGCCTCGCCGTTAACGCATGGCGTTCTCGTGGCGCTCAGAGCTTCTTCGGTCAGAAGGAAATCGATGGTAACCTTGTTACTGTAGGAACTCAGCGCTGGAAATGGAACTATGTCGCTCCTACTGTTGACGCTGTTGTCAACCTTACTAACGTTATCGGTGGCTACGATCCCTATCGTCTTGTTGACGTTGACCTTATCGCAGGTGTTGGTGCCAACATCGCATGGAACAACAAGGGTGCTCAGGCAGCTGACGCTGCTTTCAAGAAGGTTGGTGCTGAAGGTCTCGGTCTTCTCTGGGATGGAACTAAGGCTCGTTTCGTAGGCCAGTTCGGTCTTGACCTCAACTTCAATGTTTCAGAGCATGTTGCCCTCGGTATCGAGCTTATGGCTAACGTTCTTCCTGACGGCTACAACTCAAAGAAAGCTGGCAACGCTGACTGGTATTTCAACGGCCTCGCTGGCATCAAGTATACCTTTGGCCCGAAGTACAACAAGACTACCCGCACTGTCGAGGTTCCCGTTCAGCAGCCTCAGATCATAGAGCGTATTATCGAGAAAGTTGTTGAGCAGGCTCCTGTCACCAATGTTATCGAGGAAGTTAAGCCCGAGATGCTTCGTCGCGACATCTTCTTCCGCATCAACACCGCTACAATTACTAAAGACGAAATGTACAAGGTTAACGAGGTTGCTCAGTTCCTCAAGGATCACCCCAATGCAAAGGTTGTCATAACAGGCTATGCTGACAAGGGTACAGGCACACTCGCTATCAACCTCCGTCTTAGCAAGCAGCGTGCAGAGATCGTTGCCAATACTCTCAAGAAGAACTATGCTATCGCAGCAGACCGCATCATCGTGAAGAGCATGGGCGAGGCTGAAGAGCAGCCCTATGCAGATCCCGTTGACAACCGTGTTGCAATCTGCGTTTGTGAATAATTCATGATTATTCCGCTTGGAATGCAATATAGGTTGCATCCAGAGCGTTATGAAAAAGCACATCCGTCGTGTCTGAGTGCACGGCGGATGTTTTTACTATAATTATTTATTTATGAAGAAACTTTTACTCTACTCTTTTGCTGCCTTATTGTCGGCATCTGCATTTGCAGAACTTCCATCTGATGGATACTACCGTGTGCAAAATGCCTATACTAAGCGCTACGTTTATTTGATGGATAATAAGGGCTCTATCAATGGTACATCCACTACTGTAGATGTAGGAGCTCTGGAACTTTATAAAGATCTATCGGAACTTAATACGGACCCCTCTGATATATTCTATATTCAGAAAGCGGCGTCTGGCAAATATTCCTTCGATGTTTATGGTCAAGGAACGAGCGTACATGGTTTTCTTAACAGGTATTTAGAAATCATAGAAGATAGAAAACCTTATGAGGGACGAACATCCTATATGCTCCATGGCACTGATATGGGAGTCTCAAAATATGTAGGAGATTTATGGAAGAATATGGACGATAATAAAGGCCTTGCTTCTTCTGAGTGCGTCGGTGACGATCGCAAATGGTATTTTGATTCTGTAGATGCATCTACGGATCAGTATTTTGGAATAGCTCCGTCTCAGGAGTCTAATGGAAAATATTTTTATCCACTTTATGCCGGCTTCCCAATCAGCGCGTATTCATCCGGTATTAAATTTTATGCCGTAGAGGAGATTGATTCCAGAGGAGCTGCGGTAATTAATGAGATCAAGGGGATTGTTCCTGCCGGTGTGCCTGTTATTGTGGAATGTTCTTCCCCTTATGCTACTGATAATCGTCTTAACGTTGGTCCTTTCGGTGGAGGAGATAATGTCAAGACAAATCTGCTTAAAGGAGTTTATTTTGACAACAATGAAAGAGACCACCACTGGAATCGCACACGTTTCGATAAAAACACCATGCGTGTGCTCGGTGTCAAGGATGGTCGACTTGCATTTGTGGAAAGTGACATTGAATATCTTCCACGTAATCAGGCATACCTGCAGCTGACCGATGCGTCTCAGTATGGCGTTAAGGATTTTATCGTGATGACTGAGGAGCAGCGTGAAGCTGAGTTGGGATCGGTGTCGATTGTTCCCGATACGGCAGTTGTTGATGTCTACACTGTCGATGGACGTCTTGTGAATGCCGGAGTGGCTAAGGACGAGGTGCGTTTACTTGGGAAGGGACTTTATATCCTGCGTGGTGCCGGAGTTTCGGAGAAGCTCATCGTGCGTTGATTGTCCACTCCTGACAGGCTCACAAACATTATATCCGTTTTAATGTTATATAAGTGGTGATGCTCCGCAAAATATATTCTTGCCGCATCCGCATATTTTTTAATGGAAATAACTATTAAGACGGACTATTATGGATCAGAATCAGGATAACCTGCAAGATATTGAAAAAATCGAGATTCCTCAGGAATCTCAACAAGATATGAAGACGTTCGAGGATTTAGGTGTAGCACCGGAACTACTGAAGGCAATCGGTGAACTTGGTTTTGAGCATCCGATGCCCATTCAGGAGATGGTGATTCCTCATCTTATCTCGAAAGAGGGAGATGTGGTGGGACTGGCCCAGACAGGTACCGGCAAGACTGCAGCCTTCGGGTTGCCTCTCTTGCAGCGTATTTATCCGGACAGTGATGCCACGCAGGCTCTCGTAATCGCTCCTACGCGAGAGCTATGCCTCCAGATTGCCGGCGACCTTGCCGACTTTGCGAAATACCTCGATGGCGTAAAGATAATTCCAGTCTACGGCGGAAGTAGCATCGATTCGCAGATCAAGGCCATAAGAAAGGGGGCCCAGGTAATAGTAGCTACTCCGGGACGCCTAATCGATCTCATTAAAAGGGGAGTTGTAAAGCTCGACAAGGTCAACACTGTCATACTCGACGAAGCCGACGAGATGCTCAACATGGGCTTTATCGACGATATCAACGAGATACTCTCACACGTGCCTGAAGACCGCAAGATGCTCATGTTCTCGGCTACCATGCCGAAGGAGATTGCCGGGATCGCCCGCAAGTTCATGAAAGATCCTGTAGAATTTGTTGCAGGCAACAAGAACGAAGGTTCAAAAAATGTCAAGCACGTATATTACATGGTCAAGGCCCATGATAAGTATCTTGCCTTGAAGCGAGTTGCCGACAACAATCCGGATATATACGGAATCATTTTCTGCCGTACTAAGAAGGAGACGCAGGAAATAGCCGACAAGCTGATAGCCGACGGCTACAATGCAGATTGCCTTCACGGTGATCTATCACAGGCTCAGCGCGACCTTGCGATGAAGAAATTCCGCGACCACGTCACCCAGCTTCTTGTGGCTACAGATGTGGCGGCGCGTGGTCTTGATGTGGATGATCTTACACATGTGATCAATTACGGGCTTCCCGACGATGTGGCTGTCTATACCCATCGTTCAGGACGAACTGGACGAGCCAATAAGACAGGGGTCTCAGTGGCTATCATCCACTCCCGCGAGAAGAGTAAGCTCCGTGAGATAGAAAAGAGGATCGGAAAGACTTTCGAATACAAGAAGGTGCCTACCCCCGACCATATAATAGAGAAGCAGATTTATAATCTTGCCGACCGCATCGAGAGGGTGGAAGTAGATGATCAGCAGATAGAGAAATTCCTTCCCGGAGTGCGGAAGAAGCTTGAATGGCTTTCAGAAGAAGACCTTCTGAAGCGTGTGCTTTCACTGGAATTCAATCGTCTGCTCGACTACTACCGCGACATGCCCGACATCGACCTCAATGCAGACGCAAAAAGGGATAGATCGGAGATCGGAGATCGGAAAGACCGTAAGGGCCGGGGAGAACGCCGGGAAAGGGGAGACAAGGATCGTAGAACTGCCGAAGACGGATATGAACGCCTAATGGTCAATATCGGAAAGGCGCAGGGATTCTTCCCCGGCAATCTGATGGAGCTCATCAATCGTTCAGTGGTAGGTGCCAAGCCGGAAATCGGTCGTATTGACCTTCTTCCGGAATATACTCTCTTTGATGTGAGGAAGAAGGATGCACGCAAGGTGGTGGATGCTCTTCGCAACGCTGATTTCTTCGGACGCAAGGTCAGGGCTGAGTTCGCTACCGACCGTGATTACTCACGCGAGGCTAAAGACAGAGCGAAAAAAGCGGATGCTAAGAAAAGAAAGGCAGAGAAGACGGCCCGCACAGACTATGAGATGTCGCTTGGCGCTCCTGTAGCATCGAAAAAGAAGGATAAGAAGGAGAGGAAAGCGAAGAAAGCCGAGTCTCCAAAGTCGAAATATAACGGAAACTACGACATATTCAAGAAGAAATGAGATTATACTCAGTCGGGCCTCTCCTCTGGCTGCAGGCCCGTAAATGGATATTTATGTTCTTTTGCCTCGTGACTGCAGTCACGGGGCATGCCGCTGTGAATGAGGATGTGCCTCTTACTGCTTCAAATGTATTTGCGGACGCTCCTCTCGACGTGCTTGACATGTTGCGACCATCGACCAGACTCGATATGCTTGATTATTATGCGCAGGCTGACAGCATACTTCCGGCTGTCAATGCTTTGGGCGAAGTAAGCCGTCTGGAGCAGGTGACACCTGATTATCTTAAGGTCTCAGTGACTCCGGTAAGTACTCTTGAGATCAAGATACTTGATGCCGGGAAGAGGCAGATAGTGATGACGCTCTTCACTGCCGGTGCTGACGGGATGGCGAAAGATACAGAAATCAGGTTTTTTGACTCTCAGTTGCGCCCTCTCGACGCTTCGAAATATATAAAGACTCCGAGGCTTGGCGATTTTTTCAACATTAAGGGTAGTGGAATAAGCGAGGCGGAACTGATCGAGAAGATTCCCTTTGCTGCGGTGGAATACTCCATAGGTCCCGGCGAAACGCCGTTGACCGCCACCTTAACCACCCTTGAAGTGATCTCACAGGAAGACCGTGATCTTCTGACTCCACTTTTTGATCAGCCTCTCACCTCTACCTGGAAAGGCTCCTTTCGCTTCCGGTAGTCAGATATGTGTTTCCTTATATAGACCTGTCTTGTAATACAAAATTCTACATAGCTTCATATGAAAACAAGAGTAAGATTCGCGCCGTCTCCGACAGGACCGCTCCATATCGGGGGAGTGCGCACAGCACTTTTCAACTATCTCTTCACTCGCCAGCATGGCGGCGACATGATCCTTCGTATCGAGGACACTGATAGCCGCCGTTTCGTGCCGGGAGCTGAGGAATATATATGCGAGAGCCTCGATTGGCTTGGCATAAAGTTTGACGAGGGCGTCCGGGAAGGGGGGCCGCATGGCCCCTACAAACAGAGCCAGCGTCGTGACATCTACCGCAAATATGCCGACCAACTCCTCGCTGCCGGCAAGGCCTACATAGCCTTCGATACCCCTGAAGAACTCGAGGCTGCCCGCGCGGAGAAACCCAACTTCCAGTATGACGCTCATACCCGCGGAGAGATGCGCAACTCTCTGACGATGTCTGCAGAGGAAGTTAAGCGCCTTATAGACGAAGGTCATCAGTACGTCATTCGTTTCAAGACCGAGCCCGATGTAGACGTTAAGGTCAACGACCTGATTCGCGGAGAGGTTGTGATCAATTCCAACATCATAGATGACAAGGTGCTCTACAAGAGTGCCGACGATCTCCCGACTTATCATCTCGCCAATATAGTCGACGACCATCTGATGGAGGTAACCCACGTGATACGTGGCGAGGAATGGCTTCCCTCTGCTCCTCTCCATGTTCTGCTCTATCAGGCTTTTGGCTGGGAGGGGACTATGCCGCAGTTCGTGCATCTTCCCCTTCTCCTCAAGCCTGTGGGCAACGGAAAGCTCTCGAAGCGCGATGGAGATAAACTCGGTTTTCCCGTATTCCCTCTCGAATGGCATGATCCGAAGAGCGGCGAGATTTCGTCGGGATATCGGGAGAAGGGATATCTGCCTGAGGCTGTAGTCAATTTCCTCGCTCTTCTCGGATGGAATCCGGGCGACGACACAGAGATAATGAGCATGGACGAGCTTATCTCCAAGTTCTCGTTTGATCATTGCTCGAAGGCTGGAGCCAAGTTTGACTATAAGAAGGGTATATGGTTCAACCATGAATACCTTTTGCGTATGGACGACATGGCCCTCGCCGAACTCTTCATGCCGGTGCTCAGGGAACGTCTGGCTGAGAGAGGAAAGAGCGCCGATGAATTCGGTATGGATTATGTGGCTAAGGCCGTAGGAATGGTGAAGGGACGCATCGAATTCGTACAAGACCTCTGGGCTCAGGGCGATTTCTTCTTCGTGGCTCCGGAGTCATACGCTGAGAAGGATGTCAAGAAGCGCTGGCAGCAAGACACTCCCCGCATCATGGAGGAACTCATCGGCGTGCTTGAGTCGATCGATGATATGTCTTCGGCCAATGCAGAGAAGATTGTGCTCGACTGGATAGCAGCGAAGGGATACCATCTCGGCAACGTGATGAATGCCTTCCGTCTCGCTGTGGTAGGCGCATGCCGCGGCCCGCATATGTTCGACATTACCGAACTCATGCCCAAGTCTGAAGTTATAGCCCGTATCCGCAAAGCTATTGCTACCATATGATTAATTTTCCGCGGGCACAATTGCCCGCGGAAAAATGCAATTAAACAATCAATCCTTATATGAAAAAAACTTTACTCGCAATGATGCTGGGAGCTTCCGTTCTCGGCAATGTAGAGGCAGCCACCTACGACTTCTCTTATGTAGGTGAAGTGTCGGAATATTTAGGTATTCAGAAAGCTGAAACCTATGATGTGGCGATATTTCTGCCCGGTGATTTATTTGAAGGTTTCAGTATAAAGGAAATCAACGCTTTGGTCAATTCCGGAGGCGGTGTATCGGTCTATGCCGATCCCTCTCTTTGGCTCTCCGGCACCCTGGACCTGAACGGCAATGATTTTACCCCTGATATTGCCTCCTATTCAAGCGAATTTCAGGCTGATGGAAAGCTTTCAGCGAAACTGCCTGAAGACTATGTCATAACCGCCTCAGGTGTTTATGTGGGCTATTCCTTCACAGTAAAGAAGCTCAACACTGCATCGCAATTCCCTATGGCGATCGGTGATTGCGCTGATCCGAATGCTATGTTCTGCCGTACTAACAAGACAATGCCGCAATGGTCAAATCTCGGTATAGAAATGGAATGCGGTGCCTGTGTGTCGGTTGTGCTGGAGTCGGATGCTGTCGCCGCTAATTCGGTAACTATTACTTCTATTACTGATCCTGTGTATATGGAAATCGGTAAGCCTGCAGGTATAAATATCGGCCTTTCATCCTTCGCTTCAGAACCTGTGGCTTCTGTGGATATAGAGTATATGATCGATGGCGTCGCAGGATCTTCCCATATAGATTTGCCGGAGGAGGTCCCGGCCGGACTCAACAGGAAATTTGAGGTAGCGATAGATCTTCCCGCATTCGATCATAAGTTCTCCGGTGAATACTCTTTTGCTGTGACTAAAGTCAACGGCAAGGAAAATGAATCGGATGCGAATGAGAAGAACACTTTCATAGCTGCAATGCCATACTATCCTGCTCATCAGACACTGATAGAGGAATACACCGGGACATGGTGTGGATGGTGTCCCGGCGGATACGCAATGCTTGAGTATATAAGAAGGACTGAACCTGACTATGTCGTGGCAGCATTCCATAACAATGATTCTATGCAGGTGACTACAAATTATCCTTCGAGCATTCCCGGTTTCCCCAGAATAATCCTCGACAGATATTACAGTGTTGATCCCGTAGAAGGATCAGGTAAGTATACCGGCAAGGCTCCTCTAATGCAGGATATAAAGGAACTTAACGCGCTGCCTACGGTATGGGAAATAGAGGTTTCCCACAGCTGGGAGGGCGACGATACACTTATAGCGACTGCCAATGTACGTAATATGATTGGTTTTACAGGCGGAGATTACAAGATAGCTTATCTTCTGGTGGCCGATGGCCTAACCGGAGGAGCTCAGACCAACAATTATGCATCCAGACCTCAGAGTTCCAATTATGTCGAGGAATTGAATCAATTCTGTCGCGGTGGTGAGTATGGAAAGAGCAAGGTGACGGGACTTATTTTCAACGATGTAGTGATCTCGACTACCGGCATTTATGGTGTGGAGCAAAGCGTTCCATCCTCACTGGAGGCTGATGAGCAGGCTACCCATAGCCTGACATTCGATCTTTCGAAGATCAAGAAATCGCTTATTCCCGACAGAAATAAACTCAGGATTATAGCGGCATTGGTAGATGGTTCAGGAAAAGTGCTTAATTGCGCTAAGAACGAAATCAATGACTATATAGATACGGGAGTGGACGGAATTCTCTCTTCTGAAGGCGAAGCTCCTGTGGAGTACTACAATCTCAGTGGCGTAAAGGTGGCTGAGCCCTCCAACGGCATTTTCATCCGCAAGCAAGGATCAAAGACTGAAAAAGTCATAATAAGGGATTGAAATCCTTCTTGTGTTTGTTTTGAAATTTTATTGAAACCTCGGGTTGCAGCCCGGGGTTTCATGTTTAATATTGTCCGCCCTGAGTAAAATACAGCGACGTGGTGTGCCACGTGTCTGATTGCGCGTGTCGAAAAATATCATTAAGTATAATAAATGCGCCAAAATGACGTTTATTCAAAAGATATAACTGACCTAATAAACAAAACAATCAAAAAATATGAAGAAACTGTTACTCGCTATGATGCTGAGTGGTGCTCTGCTCGGCAATGCAGAAACTCCGACTGCCGATTTTTCATATATAGACGGCGTGACAGAGTCTTTTCGCACTAACAATGCAGAGACTTTCGACGTTGCTATATTATTACCAGGAAGTATATTTGAAGGTTACAGGATAAAGACTATCAGCACTCCTTTGTGCGGAGAGGATGGAATTGACAATTACTCCCAGCCTAAGGTGTGGCTTGCAACTGCCCTTAAGGTTGAAGATGGCGCGAATGTAGCCGACATCGGATGCTGGGATGCCGAGGTTTCCTTGTCAGGCACTGACGCGCTTCTTTCCGGCGACGTAAAGGATATGTACACTATCCCTGCCGACGGAGTCTATGTTGGATTCAGTATTCATATGGATAAGGTCAACGACTACACTGCATTCGCTTTGGGCGATACTGATTACAATGATTCTTTCTGGCTTCACGCTGAGAAGACAACAAAATATAAAAACTGGTCTGACACTTACAAAGAGTTTGGTTACGGATGTGCTATCTCCGTGACGCTTGAGAAAGATGATATGCCGGAGCATGCGGTCAAAATCGTTGATGTGCCCGACAACGTATACATGGCCCTTGATACTCCACAGACCTTTGACCTTACACTTTCAGCCACAGGTTCGCAATCAGTGACTTCCGTTGATTTTGAATATGTGCTCGAAGGTAAGTCTTATACCTATCATTACGATCTTCCCGAAGCTGTCTCCAAAGGTATACAAAAGCGATTTAACGCTGCTCTTGAGATTCCTGCTCAGGCAGAACTCGCTGATGAGATAGTGGAATTCAAGGTAGCTAAAGTCAACGGAGAAGACAATCCGTATATCGAAGATTCAGCCAAGTCGCATGTGAATGTCTTGAAGATGATACCTGTGCGACAGGCTTTGTTTGAAGAATACACAAGTACCGGATGTCAGTACTGTACACGTGGATATGCAGCTCTCGCTCATGTGAAGGAAAACTATCCTGATTTCGTGACTGCTTCTTATCATGTGCATTATGGTGGCAGTGTCGATCCTATGGCTGTAGTATCGAATTTACCCGTGTCGGTAAGCGGATACCCGTCTTCGTCGCTCGACAGAAACGGTACCGGCGATCCCTATTTCGGCAAAGAGATCTACAGTACGAAAATTCCTATAGTAGATGAGATCCTTGCCATCAATTCTACGTTCACCCCCTGGAGTATCAAAGTTTCCCACAACTGGGAGTCTGACGACCTTCTGACCGCCACAGTAGAGGCATTCAACGTGTTGGGCTATGAGAAGGGCCGATACAAGATTGCCTATATCCTTGTGGCCGATGGCCTGAAAGGAGAAGGTGGGTGGACCCAGCTTAACGGACTCGCCTCGAGCATGCAAAGCGACAAATACGTATCTGAACTGAATGATTTCTGTAGAGGTGGAAAATATGCAAGCTCGCGTGTTAATGGTCTTGTGTTTGACGATGTGGTGATATATGGAGAGGGTTACAACGGTGTTACCGGAAGCGTGCCTGACAATCTCGCTGCCTATGAAGAGATGACGCATTCGTTTACTTTCGATCTTTCTAAAGTAAAGCAAAGCCTTCTTCAGGATAAGAACAAGCTTCGTGTTATCGCAGCTGTTGTAAACAATAACGGAAAGATTCTCAACTGTGCTAAGGATGAAGTCAACGACTATGTAGGCGCCGGAGTGGAGTCTGTCGGTGACGCTGACGCCCCGGTGGAATACTACAATATCAACGGAGTCAAGGTTTCAGAGCCTTCAAATGGCATTTTCATACGTAAGCAAGGCTCAAAGACTGAGAAGGTAATCATCCGATGATACTTGGGACGGTGGTTTGCCTACCACTCTGTTTCCTGTATGATATATTTTTAAATGGAGGACGGTTTTGTACCGTCCTCCAACTATTTTTAATGAATTTTTTTTGTGAATGTCGGAATTAATTTGTATTTTTGCATCGCAATTGCATCTTTTAGCAACAACTATCAAAAGCAACACTTAAATCAACGGCGACTTTGAAAATGGCAGCGATGTCATGCGCCAAACATAAACGAAAAATAATGGAAGAGAAGAAACCCAAAAGACCGAGAATCGGAGCACTGCCTACCACTTCAGAAAACACGGAAAACAAAGACCAGTATTTTCAGTCAAGACCATATAAAGGCACCGAACGTCCTGAATTCGGACAGCGAGGATTCCAGCCAAGACCTCGCACTTACCAGAACAGTTATTCCAACTCTTACCAGAACAGGGAAGAGGGAGGTTTCAGCCGTCAGGCGCGCCCTGCCTATCAGCAGCGCCAGAACGCCTACAACCGTAACTATCAGAATGCAGGCTCATCTGAGGAAGGCTACAAGCGTTATAATACCGACTCGGAAAGTCAGACGCGTTCTTCAGAAAACTCTTATCAGCAGAATCAGACTGAGGGAGGCTACCAACAGACACGCACCAACACCTACGGCCGTCAGGGAGGACAGCAGGGTGGCTTCAACCGTCAAAACAACTATAACCGTCAGGGCAACCGCCAGCAGGGCGGCTACAACCGTCAGGGCGGTCAGCAAGGCGGCTACCAGAACCGTCAGCAGGGTGGCTACAGCCGTCAGGGCGGTCAGCAGGGTGGCTACCAGAACCGTCAGCAGGGTGGCTACAACCGTCAGGGCGGTCAGCAGGGTGGATTCCAGAAGCGTCAGCAGGGAGGATTCCAGAAGAATCAGAAACCTGGCATGAAATTCACTCCGCGTCCGCGCCAGATAGATTATATCATTGACGATATCGATCCGAACGAACCGATCCGTCTCAACAAGTTCATGGCAAACTCCGGCATTTGCTCGCGTCGGGAGGCCGATGAGAAGATCGCAGCCGGACTCGTCACTGTCAACGACGTTGTTGTTACCGAACTCGGCACCAAAATTAATCGTGACGATGTAGTAAAATGTGAGGACAAGGTTGTGACACCCGAACGCAAGTGCTACGTGCTGCTCAACAAGCCCAAAGACTGTGTGACTACAAGCGATGACCCCAACGGACGTATGACCGTGCTCGACGTCGTGAAGGGCGCTTGCCGTGAAAGAATCTACCCGGTAGGACGCCTTGACCGCAATACCACCGGCGTCCTTCTTCTGACCAATGACGGGGAACTCGCCTCTAAGCTTACCCACCCTAAGTTTGTGAAGAAAAAGATTTATCACGTCTGGACAGACAAGGATATTTCAGAGGAAGACATGCAGCGTATCGCCGACGGCATCGAGCTTGAAGACGGAGAGATCCATGCTGACGCAATCTCATATGCCAACGACACAGACCGCAACCAGGCTGGAATCGAGATCCATAGCGGACGAAACCGTATCGTACGCCGCATATTCGAGCATCTAGGCTATCGCGTGACAAAACTTGACCGTGTATACTTCGCCGGTCTAACCAAAAAGAATCTCCCCCGTGGCCGCTGGAGATACCTGACTCAGGAGGAAGTCAACTTCCTGCGTATGGGTTCCTTTGAGTAATATTAGGACAATCATCAGAAACCAAACCATAAAATGCAGAACATCAAACGTACGACCGTTAAGGCGCTTCTTGCCGATCCTGAAAAGTATATCGGCACGGAAGTTGACGTCAAAGGCTGGGTGCGCTCACGCCGAGGCAATAAGAACGTGGCTTTCATAGCTCTCAACGACGGTTCATCGATAAAGAACGTACAGATCGTTGTGGATTTCGCAAAGATTCCGGAGGAATCGCTTAAGGACATCACAACAGGCGCCTCGATTCACGTGCAGGGTCAGGCCGTCGCTTCGCAAGGAAAAGGTCAGGCTATCGAGGTGCAGGCTGACGAGATTGAGATCTATGGCACTGCAAGCGTAGCCGAATATCCTCTGCAGAAGAAAGGACATTCGCTTGAGTTCCTTCGCGAGATTGCTCATCTTCGTCCGCGCACCAACACTTTCGGAGCTGTGCTCCGTATCCGCCACGCGCTTGCATACGCTATACATAAGTTTTTCAACGATAAGGGATTCTACTATTTCCACACGCCTCTTATCACTGCTTCAGACTGCGAGGGCGCAGGAGCCCAGTTCCAGGTGACTACACTTCCTCTCGAAGACCTTCCTAAGACTGAAGAAGGCAAGACCGACTATACAAAGGATTTCTTCGGTAAGATGGCTTCCCTTACAGTGAGTGGCCAGCTTGAAGGTGAGCTTGGTGCGACCGCGCTCGGCTGCATCTACACGTTCGGCCCGACGTTCCGCGCTGAGAACTCCAATACTCCGCGACACCTTTCGGAGTTCTGGATGATAGAGCCGGAAATGGCATTCTATGAAATAGAAGACAATATGGACCTCGCCGAGGAATTCGTGAAATATTGTATCTCATATGCTCTTGAGCATTGCAAGGATGATATCGAGTTTCTCAACGAGCATTTCGACAAGGAACTTATCGACCGCCTCAACTTCGTGCTTGAAAACGACTTTGTCCGCTTGCCATATACGGAGGGCATAAAGATTCTTGAAGAAAGCGGCAAGAAGTTCGAGTTCCCGGTCTACTGGGGTGTAGATCTTGCTTCCGAACATGAGCGCTACCTTGTGGAACAGCATTTTAAGAAGCCGGTGATCCTCACCGACTATCCCAAAGAGATAAAGGCTTTCTACATGAAGCTTAACGACGACGGCAAGACCGTACGCGCTATGGATGTACTCTTCCCGAAGATCGGTGAGATCATAGGCGGCAGTCAGCGCGAGGAGAACTACGAAAAGTTGAAGCAGCGTATGGCCGACCAGGGTCTGGAGGGTATGGACTGGTATCTCGATACCCGTAAGTTCGGTACCGTGCCCCACAGTGGCTTCGGACTCGGTTTTGAGCGTCTGATCCTTTTTGTGACCGGTATGCAGAATATCCGCGACGTAATCCCATTCCCCCGCTATCCGAACAACTGCGAATTCTAAGGAGATGTCCCGTCTGTTCTGGATATTTTCAATGATCATCTACCTCTCCTGCGGCGTGATGGCCCGGGAGAGGACCGATTCCGTCTTCCCTGCCGACTCTGTCGGTGGGGAAGACCTTACTGTGAGTATAGTGACGTGCGATCCGGGTCCTGATGTCTATGAGCTTTGCGGCCATGCCGCCATTAGAATCCGCAGCGAGGTCATGGACTCTGTTTGGAACTATGGTATCTTCGACTTCTCGTCGCCTAATTTCATCTACCGCTTTTGCAAAGGTGAGACCGACTATATGGTCTACGGTTATCAGTTCTCACGCTTCATGCCGGCCTATGTGAGGAGAGGATCAAAAGTGACTGAGCAGATACTCGATCTCACCCAGGAAGAGGCGCGGAAGCTTCGATCGCTGCTGCAGGTGGAGTCTCGTCCGGAAAACAGGATCTACCGATACAATTACGTCCGCGACAATTGTGCCACACGTCCATGGAAGCGTGTCACGCAAGCCACCGACAGGGAAATACTTCTCCCGGATACTCTGTATTATCCTACATTCCGCTCCGAAATGAGGCATTTCCACCGCAACTATCCCTGGTATCAGTTCGGGATCGACCTTGTGCTTGGAAGCGGCCTCGACTATCCCCTCGCCAAAGATGAAGACATTTTTGCTCCTCCGGTGCTTGCCGCTAAGATTGCAGAAGGCTCTATCGGAGGGAACCCCCTTGTGAGGGAAACAAATGTCATCTTTCCCGGATATTATGACGCGACGCTTCCTGCTACTCCATGGTGGCGAACGCCAATGGCTGTCGGAATCGTCATGTTTGCGCTCAGCCTTGGCACGATGTTTGTCTATATCCTGAAGAAGAGGCTCTGGAAATTGTGGATATGCCTCTATTTCCTGGTAGTAGGAGTGGCAGGATGTATAGTGACGTTTCTTGTATTCTGTTCAGAGCATGAGGCGACCTCACCCAACATACTGATCCTATGGCTCAATCCGCTTCAGCTGATCATAGCGGCAGGTGTATGGTTCAGAAGCTGGAAGTCTGTGGTGATAGTGATGGCCTGCTATGATGTAGTGATGGCTGTGGCTTTGACTCTGCTCTGGGCTACTCCGCTGATCATTCAGGTCGCCAATCCTGCTGTGTGGCCGATGCTGCTGAGTATCATCCCACTCTCTATCGCGATCATACTCTCCAGCAAAACGCAAAACGATAATCGTAAAACGCAAAAAGCATGAACAAACTGCTGACATCGGTACTCTGCGGTCTTGTCGGTATCTCGACAGTGGCGATGGCTGATCCTTCCCGTCCCAAGCTCGTGGTCGGGATAATGGTAGATCAGCTTCGCACCGACTATATAGATTTCCTGAGTTCACGATTCGGAAAAGAGGGTTTCAACCTCCTTAAAAGCCGCGGATTATATCTGAAAAATATCGATTACAACGTCAAGGATCTTGATATAGTCAATAGCACGGCGATAGTGTATACCGGCAACTATGCCTCCGCCTCCGGCATCCCGACAGATAAGGTCTATGATCCGGCTTCGAAATACCCTCAGCCTATACTTCACGATCCGGCGACTCTCGGAAATTTTACCAATGAGACATACAGCCCCACTGCCCTGCGACTCTCAACGATAAGCGACGAGCTTGCCGTAGACGGTGTGGGACTTGGAGCCATCTACAGCATTTCGCCTGATCCCATGCAGGCGATAATTATGGCCGGGCATGGAGGAAGCAGCGCGTTCTGGATATCTGACGAATCCGGCAAATGGGCTACGACTACCTACTACAAGGAAGTGCCCAATACAGTAAGCCAGCGTAACTATGGTGCTCCGCTTGCAGAGCGGCTCGACACCATGGTGTGGACTCCAAGCAAGGCCCTCGATACATACGATGGAGTGCCTGCTCAGAAGAAATACTTTCCATTTCGCCATACATTCCCTAAAAAAAGCAGTGACCGTTATGTTAAATATAAGTCGTCAGCTCTCGTCAACACAGAAGTCACCGATCTTGCCATAGACTATATCAAGAGCCTTCAGCTCGGTCAGCGAGGCGATGTCATCGACATGCTTAACATTGGATATACTGTGGCTCCTTTCAAGTATGGCGTCGACAGCGACATGCGTCTTGAGATGCAGGACAGTTACTTGCGGCTCGACGGGCAGCTGCAGCGTCTGCTGAAGGCTATAAATGAAAGCGTCGGGCTTGAAAATACTTTATTGTTTCTTGTCTCAACCGGATATTTCGACGAGGCCGCAGAGGATGAGGGTCGCTACCGAATCCCTACAGGCACTTTCTCCACAAAGCGTGCGGTATCGCTTCTTAATTCATACCTGAGTGCCAAGCACGGCAACGACCAGTATGTGGACGGCAGCTATCGCAATATGATTTATCTCGACCACTCTACAATCGAGCGCCATGGACTTGATCTGGCCGATGTAAGGCGCGACGCACGCGACTTCCTCGTCATGATGAGCGGTGTGGCCGACGTAAAGTCCCTTACCGAAATAGTGGGAGAGACTACTCCGGAGTTACGCAGGATAAGTCTTGGACTTGATCCTAAGACAGCTGGCGACCTACGCCTCGAGTTCGCTCCAGGATGGACAGTCAACGACGATGTTCGCCTTCCCGTGCTGACATGGCAGGTGAGGGAGGGCAATCCCGCCACCCCGGCTTTCATCATGGGGCCCGGTGTGCCGGCAAAGATAGAGACCGGTGAGGTCAGCGCTTCGGCGATCGCGCCTACCGTAAGTTCGGTAATGCGCATCCGTAGCCCTAACGGAGCTTCCGACAAGCCATTCATATTTTAAATTCTGAATGCATGATTAAACTTGCAGCGCTTGATATGCCGTAGGACCTAAGCCCGCTATATCCGCGAGCTAAGGATCATCAGAAGTAGATCATGTCCTAAGCCTGTAAAAAATATGCATCATACATTAAGAATTATGAGTTAAAGTGAAGATTATGCATTATGGAT
>JAIECF010000129.1:19436-24267 GCA_029068655.1 Muribaculaceae bacterium
TTTACTATCTTTGCAACTTAATATAGAATATAAATTTAATTCTCATTAAAATGGGATTCAGCAACATACTTAAATCAATTTTCGGCGATCAGAGCGAGCGCGCGGTGCGTCCTCTCTGGAATCGCCTTCAGAAGGAAATCAACCCTATTTCCGAGCAAATACGCGAGATCTCCAATGATGAGCTGCGCGATAGAATCAACGTAATCCGCGATGATATCCGCGGCGAGGCAAAAACCTACAAGGACAAGATGGCCGATATCCGCGCTAAGATCGAGACTATGGAATTCGACAAGCGTGAACCATACTGGAAGGAGATCGACAATCTGAAGGAAGACATGTACAAGATGTATGCCCGCAAGCTTGATGCGGCCCTTCCCGAGGTTTTTGCAGTAGTAAAAGAGACTGCGAGGCGTTTTGCCGGCGATGAGACAGTCGAGGTAGCTGCAAGCGACTTCGACCGCGAACTCGCTGCCGAAGGAAAGGATTTTGTCACCATAGACGGAGACAAAGCCATCTATAAGACCTCATGGATCGCAGGCGGGAATGAAATGAAATGGGACATGGTGCACTATGATGTCCAGCTTATCGGCGGCATGGTGCTACACGGCATACTTCAGGGCGACAAGACATCAAACAATATTGCAGAGATGGCCACCGGCGAAGGTAAGACCCTCGTGGCCACACTTCCCGTGTTCCTCAATGCATTGACAGGCGAAGGAGTACATGTGGTGACCGTAAATGATTACCTCGCCAAGCGAGACTCCGAGTGGATGGGTCCTCTCTATGAGTTCCATGGTCTGTCGGTTGCATGTATAGACAAGACAGAGCCAAATTCTCCTGAACGCCGCAAGGCATATCGCAGTGATATCACTTTCGGCACTAACAATGAGTTCGGTTTCGACTATCTGCGCGACAATATGGCAACACAGCTGACCGATCTCGTGCAGCGCGATGACCATTATTATGCAATCGTCGACGAGACTGACTCGGTGCTTATCGACGATGCACGTACGCCGCTCATCATCTCCGGTCCGATCCCGAAGGGCGACGACCAGATGTTTAATGAATTCAAGCCTAATGTAGAGAAGGTCGTCAACGCGCAGCGCAAGCAGGCTCAGGCGCTTCTACTCGATGCGAAAGACAAGATCTCAGCCGCTATGAGCGGCGACCCAGAAAGGATCAAGAAATATGACAAAGGCGACGGTAAGAAGCCTCTTACCGCGCAGGAACTTCTCGAAGACGGCGGCCTTTCGCTCTTCCGTGTCTACAAGAGTCTTCCGAAGCATGGTCCTCTTATCCGCTACCTCAGTGAAGAGGGCATAAAGCCTATACTTCTGAAGACTGAAGAGAAGTACATGCAGGACAATAACCGCGAGATGCCTTTCGCCGTCGAGCCACTTTTCTTTGTGGTCGATGAGAAAAACCACAGTATCGAGCTCACCGACAAGGGTATACAGGTGCTCACCGATACCACACAGGATCCCCACTTTTTCGTGCTTCCCGACATTACATCGCAACTCGCAGAAGTGGACAATATGGATGGCACGGATGAAGAAAAGCACCAGCGCAAGGACGAGCTTCTTCAGGAATACAGTGTGAAGTCGGAGCGTGTGCATACGGTCAACCAGCTTCTCAAGGCATATACACTTTTCGACAAAGACATCGAGTATGTGATCGACGACAACAAGATCAAGATCGTCGACGAGCAGACCGGACGTATCATGGAGGGTCGCCGTTATTCCGATGGCCTTCACCAGGCAATAGAGGCCAAGGAAGGAGTAAAGGTGGAGGCTGCAACTCAGACATATGCTACAATCACGCTCCAGAACTATTTCCGTATGTATCGCAAGCTTGCCGGCATGACCGGTACGGCTATGACGGAGGCAGGCGAGTTCTACGATATCTATAAGATGGAGGTTGTGGAGATTCCGACCAACCGTCCGGTGATCCGAAACGATCAGAAAGACCGTGTCTACCGCACCAAGAAAGACAAATACAATGCGGTCATCAAGGAAGTCGAAGACATGGTGTCTATAGGTCGCCCAGTGCTTGTGGGTACCACCTCGGTAGAAATATCCGAACTTCTCAGCCGCATGCTGCAGCTCCGTAAGATTCCACATCAGGTGCTCAACGCAAAACTCCATCAGAAGGAGGCCGATATCGTGGCGCAGGCAGGCAAGCCAGGAACCGTGACCATAGCTACGAATATGGCCGGCCGTGGTACCGACATCAAGCTTCCGTCGGAAGTGAAAGAGGCCGGGGGACTTGCCATCATCGGCACCGAACGCCACGAATCACGTCGTGTCGACCGCCAGCTCCGTGGTCGTGCCGGACGACAGGGCGACCCGGGAAGCTCAGTCTTCTTTGTTTCTTTTGAAGACAACCTCATGCGTCTCTTCGCGGGTGAACGGGTCTTCAAGATGCTCGACAAGATGGGCTTCGAGGAAGGCGAGATGCTGGAGTCGAAGATGCTTACAAACGCCATCGAGAAGGCACAGAAGAGAGTGGAAGAGAACAACTTCGGCATCCGCAAGCGTCTCGTGGAATACGACGACGTGATGAACGCTCAGCGTACAGCCATCTATGGCAAGCGTCAGAATGCCCTTAAGGGAGAGAGAATCGGAACCGATATCTCCAATATGATCTACGACGTGGCACAGAGCATAGCCGAGATGGGCTATGACTACAATGACTTCGCGATGGAGGTACGTAAGACTCTCGCTATCGACTCTCCCTTCAGCGAGGAAGAATTCCGCAAAGCCGATCGCGGCGAGATTACCAACCGCCTTGCCGACGAAGCACTCGCTACATATTACCGCAACCGCGACAAGATAGCAGCCTCTGCCATGCCCTACATCAAGGAATTCGTTGAGGAAAGAGGTGTGCAGGGAGTAGTGGGAGTGCCTGTGACCGATGGACGCCGCTTCTTCAACATCCGCTGCGACCTCAAGGAGGCTTACGACAACGAGTGCCGTCCTATTGTAAAGGGTTGGGAAAAGGCCGTTCTCCTTCAGGCGATCGATAACTCATGGCAGGAGCATCTCCGCGACATGGACGAGCTTCGGAAATCAGTACAGAACGCAAGTTACGAGCAGAAGGACCCGCTCGTGATCTATAAACTTGAGGCTTACGGCCTTTGGAAAAACATGCTCGAGGAGATGAACTCCAAGGCTGTGGCGACCCTTATGCGCGGCAAGCTTGCCGCTCCCGACTATGAAGAAGCTAAGGCTATGCGTGAGGCTCAGCTCGCAGCCCAGCAGGCGCAGGCACAGGCAAGGGCCGAGGCTGAACAGGCGCGCGCAGCTCATGCGCAAGCCATGCATGCACATCGCAACGCTCAGGCTGCCGCATATAGCCGCACGCAGGAGATTCGTCAGGAATATGGAGCACCCGCGGGCGCAAATCCATATGCCAACTACTCCACTACGCGTGAGACCTATGAAGGAGAGAACGCACAGCGTCAGGCTGCCCAGAACGTGAACCGTCAGCCTCAGCAGGCTCGCCAGCCTATGAAGGCACAGCCGAAAGTGGGACGCAACGATCCCTGTCCTTGTGGAAGCGGAAAGAAATATAAGAACTGCCACGGCAAGAATATGTAAGCATGGAAAAGGAATATTACATAGTGGTAGACGATAACCGTATCGGTCCGCTAACTTTGACACAACTCTCGGAGAGAGGTATAGAACCCTCGACCCTGGTCTGGACCGCCGGTATGGCAGACTGGACCAGAGCCGACTGTGTTCCGGAACTTGCGCCCCTGCTGGACAACCGCACTCGCATTGACGAGCAGGAATCAGCTTTCGGCGCTTATGCTCGTCCGGAGGAAACTGTAGCAAAGCCATATCAATCATATCAGCAGCCACAGCAGTATGGTGGATTCAACAATGGATTCAATCAGGAGGGTGGATACTCAAATCCACCGACAAACTGGAAGACTCTCGCTATAGTGGCTACAGTGGCAGGTTTTATATTCTCTTGCATAGGGGGCATCATAGGCATTATCGCCTGGGTCAACGCCAACAAGGCTGAGAACGCTACGCGATTCGGCGACAACTTTACGGCGCAGAATGCGTGGTCTACATGCAGGACACTTTGTATTGTATCTTTCATTCTGACCGGAATCGGATTGATATTCAATATCCTGACCATCTTTAAGGTAATATCGTTAGGACAATTCATGATGTAAGGCTAATGAAGTATTTCGCAATGATAGGGGGGCGTCAGTATGGTCCCATGGAACTTGACGATATGGTCAGGGAAGGGGTGCGTCCCGAAACCTATGTATGGTGTAAGGGAATGCCTGACTGGATGCAGGCCTCTGAAGTGCCCGACATCTGCCGATACTTCCGCCAGCGGCTGTCAGGGACGCTCCCGTCTCAGAAAACCGCTCCTGTAGATACGTCGCGGCTACAGGCAATGGATGATGAGGAACAGGAGAGATTGCTCTCGCAGTTGCCACCGATGGCTCGCGACATAGTAAGACGATCCGGTGTGAAACTGACAAAAGAAAACTTTCCTGATGTTGAGAACCGGCATTTTCCGAAAGCTTTGCCTATTATCCTCTATATTGTCTGCCTGATAGTGATAGTAATAGGATTTCTGATAATCCACTGATCATACAATAAAATCGCAACTCATGGTCCACAATTCATGATCAACACATATCGATTATGAATTGTGGACTGTGTGTTTAATGATCACAACCTGGCGGGACCGAGTCTTATGAACCATACATTGAAAAAGGAGAGCCGCTAACACAGCGACTCTCCCTCACGATTCCACTATAAACTATATCTAACTAAACTTAAAACCGCATTCTCACTTTCTCACG
>JAIECF010000013.1 GCA_029068655.1 Muribaculaceae bacterium
TCTAAACACTTATTTAACCTTATTCGTTATAGATACAAACACATATCTGACGACACCGAGCCGCCACGATTCCACACCTTTTCTTAATCACCACTGAGATGAAAAACACTATACTAAGTCTTCTTATCCTCTTTGGATTATCACCGGCTTTCGCACAAACCGAAAAAGACTCCGTGAAAGTATATTTCCGGGTCTCCGATACCCATATAGATCGTTCGTTTCAAAGAAACGGGGCAACTCTCGACAGCATCTTCTCCAAACTGACTGCTGACTCAGTGTCAGGTCCAACCCATAGGCTCGTAGGTGTCAGGGTCACAGGTGCGGCATCGCCCGAAGGTTCGGTAGAATTTAACAGATACCTTTCTGAAAAACGCGCCAATGCAATCTTCAACGAATTCAAAAACCGTGGACTTCTGACCGATTCTCTCACCACTTTCAATTTTATTGGCCGAGATTGGAAAGGACTTCAGAATGAAGTGGAATCAGACAGCAACATACCTTACCGGGCAGAGGTATTATCCCTTCTTGAAAGAATAAACGGCGACAATCCGCCTCTCCATCCCCTTGCAGAACTTAAGGCTATTCATGGAGGTATACCATATCGTTATCTGCTCACCCATCTCTTTCCTGAGCTTCGTGCCTCAAGACTGACAGTGGAGTATGAACCCGTATATCCCGACATATGCATTCCTTCCCTTCCCCTCCACGCACCGGAGCAACAAGTTGCAGTAACAGGTGGGATCCTTCCATTGCCGGTAGTATTGGGAACAGTAAAGGAATGCCGTCCTTTCTATATGGGACTTAAGACCAACATGCTTTATGACGCACTTCTGATACCCAACATCGGAGCGGAATTCTATGTCGGCAAAAACATATCGCTTACAGCCGACTGGATGTACGGTTGGTGGGACCGCGACAGGACACATTATTATTGGCGAGCCTATGGTGGGAACATTGGAGCCAGGTGGTGGTTCGGACCTCAAGCCGATGAAAAACCGCTCACAGGTCATCATCTCGGTATTTTCGCAGGGGCAGTGACCTACGATTTTGAACTTGGGAAAGGAGGGATAATGGGAGGCATTCCCAGAGGAACACTATGGGACCGCTGCAACTTCATCTCCGGTATAGAATACGGATATTCACTTCCGGTAGCCCGACGTCTCAACATCGATTTCTCACTGGCGTTCGGATATATGGGAGGGAAATATATTAAATATGAACCTAAATACGGTTTCTACATCTGGCAGTCAACGCACAGGCTTCATTGGTTCGGACCCACCAAGGCTGAAATATCTCTCGTTTGGCTGATAGGCTGCAATAACTATAACCGCTCAAAAGGAGGAAGAAAATGAAAAACACAAACTCAAATATGATGTCGATCCTGCACGGACATAGTTTCACTATTATGGTGATAGCAGGCCTACTTTCTACTTCCTGCCACCATAAAGACGTATACATGGAGGAAGAGATGACGTCGCAGCTGCAGGTGGTCTTTGACTGGAGTGAGGCACCGGAAGCTGATCCGGAGTCTATGGCCCTATACATGTATGAGGATGACGGACACAACCCGATGAGGTATATATTCTCCAATAAGACCGGTGGTCTGATCAAAGCGCCGTTCGGTACCCGGCACACCATATGCCTTAATGCCGATAATACTGACTGGGCGTGCATGAGAAACCATGAAAACATAGAGACTCTCGAGATATACACTCAAGACGCAGGGGAGATAGGATCACGAGCAGACAACGGCTCGACTGTCCCGCGACCGGAGGGAACAGAAAATGAACGAATAGCAGCCACTCCCGGAATGCTGTGGGGAAGCAGATCGAACGATATCAGAATTGTGCCACACGACGGAATGCAGACCATAACTATGTATCCTCATGAAGCTGTATGCCATTATATAGTGGATGTATATGACGTCAAGAACCTTGAGGAAGTGGAATCATCGGCAGTTGACGCCACGCTGTCAGGAATGGCTGAAGGATATAGCCATGGTCAACAATCAGCTACCGACAATACAGTGTCGATGAAGTTTGATCTGAAAGGAAATGCAGCCGAAGAGAATCTACATGGAGAGTTCCTGACCTTCGGAGAGTGTCCGACTACCGTAGCCAAACATTATCTCACCTTATATATGGTGCTCACAGACGGAAGCAAATGGTATCATTCCTTTGACGTCACAGATCAGGTGACCAAGGCACCGGATCCTACCCATGTACACATTATTGTACGGGATCTCGAACTTCCGGAACCTCCCAAGAACGGCAGTTCTGAACTAAAGACAGATGTCAACGAATGGCAGGCTGTAAATATCGGCCTCAAAATGTAAAATAAATTATAATTTTTTTTAATTTATTTTTAACAAACCCTTACGTGACACCAATCGTTTTATTATAAAAGATATTAAAAGACAATCAGAAACCGAAAAGATATTCTCTTTCCATTGTCATAATTACGGAAACTTGAAAAACACACAATATTATGAAAAAGACACCACTATTCCTAATGGCAATGAGCGCAATCGCTCTTGCATCATGTTCAGAAGACGAACCGGTAAGCGTTCGCCAAGCCACAAATGAAGCCATATCATTCCGGTCAGGTATGGGAACAAGAGCTTACGAAACCACCAACGCCAATCTTGACAAGATATTTGTAACGGCCGTATATGGTGATTCCACTGTTAACGCAGCCGGAAAGATGGCAGGATTCAAAAATACCTTATATTTCGACAATACTGAGTTTGACAAGGGTTCCGATTCATTTTTCACAGCCGCCAACGGAAAAGAATATGCTTGGCTTGCACCTAAACAGGAAATCAAATTCTTCGCATATTCTCCTTCCCAGGACGATCTGGGTGCCGACATCCTGATGAAGGATGACAACAGCGGCATGACTCTCGAATCTTTTGCTGTGCCAGAAAACATCGGCGAACAGGTAGACTTCATTACCGCGAACGCTTCCGGCACACGTGATAACAACGAGACAAGCGGAGTTGAACTTACGTTCGACCATCGTCTTTCTCAGATAGAGCTGCGCGCTAAGTCTGAAAGTGATGACTATACTTATAAGGTGATAGGAGCAAGAATCGGCCGTCCACAATATATGGGTACGTTTGATTTCAACACCAATGAATGGACACTTGACGACTGGCACGACACTGTCGTCTACACGTCAGAGTGCGACACCACGACTCTTTCATCAACTCCGGTTTCGATTATGGGAGCTACCGGCAACGCAATGCTGATGCCACAGACCCTCACCCCATGGGATTCGAAGAATGATCCTGACAACGTAGCCAGAGAAGCTTATCTCAGCGTGCTCGTAAACATTACCAGGACAGACAATGGTATTCAGATATATCCGTTCGCCAACGAGAGCGAGTTCTCCCACAAGCCGGTAAGGGAATACGGCTGGGCTTCGATTCCTCTTTCAGGCACATGGGAACAGGGCAAAAAGTATATCTATACTCTTGACTTCACCAACGGTGCCGGCGTAACCGATCCTGACGATCCATACCCGGGTCAAGAAATCATCGGTGGTCCCATCAAATTTACGGTCAAGGTCAACGACTGGGTTGAGACAAATTCTGACAAGGTATATGATATGTCGGCTGACAAGATCGACTGATTATAAAGATCAAATAAAAAAAGGAATGCTTAAGCATTCCTTTTTTTGTCTCCTCATAATATCAGAAGCGGTGTCATAATTAATCCAAACAATAAGGGGCCACACTTTACCCAATGCCGTTGAAGAGCCTTGCGTAGCGTTCCTTCTCCGTCTTACTGAGAATCATAACGCATGTCAGCATCCTCAAAGGGGCTCCCCCGCTCCTGCGATGACTCGCATACTTCGGACTTCCGTCTGTCTTTTTAGATCCAAAGCTACATCCGGAATGAAGAGTGATATTTTCGCGCTTCACTCCTCTCCTCATAAACCGCTCCATATTGACCCCCTGAAGGTCGATATGGGGCTTTTTATCATGTCCGTAAGGGTAATGTACATACTGACCGAATCCCGACTGTATGAAGCGATCGGCAAGAGTCCGGTCCACCTCATATACATCCCGGCTGATAGATGGGCCGAAAGCAACTCTTAAGCATGAAGGATCAACACCTCTCTCTTCAAGGACCTCCATGACATTGTCGACTATTCCACCGAGTGTGCCCTTCCATCCTGCATGAATTGCTCCTACACACTGCCTGTCGGGCGCATATACCAGTATAGGCACGCAGTCAGCGGTCTTTACTCCAATGGGCACATCCGGTTCGAAAGTTATCAGCGCGTCGGTATTTTCGAAATACCTTCTATAGCCGTCGACTACCTCGACATTGCAGGAATGAGTCTGAACAGGTGTTATCGCCCATATGCCAAGGAGCCCCGAAAGGTCGCTTTTATCTATTTCAGGATTACACGGATCGGGGATCAGACATAGACCGCTCACCATATCGTCCATCAGCAGCGGTTCCCTCTGGATATTAATTACAGACATATCTTCAATAGATTAATTATCACTATTGTGCATACGACAATAGACTACATAATATATAACCGAGAATGCAAACAGACACCATGCGACGATACTCAATAGCGGATGACGGGCAATTGATACAAAATCGCTAAGAATCCACAGGATAAATATCACCCAATTGATCGCCTCTGTCACAATACCAGGAGTTCGCGGCATTCTAATCACCTTTTTCCCGCTAAGATACATATAGAAAAACCAAATAAGCCATGCAAGAAGAACTACTCCGGCCATGGCCATCAATACGTATGCTCCCGTAGTCATATTCTCATTATGAGCATAAAGAGAACTCTGGTAGGAAATGATGCAACAAGCCATCAAAGCAAAGGAGAATCTGCTGACAGTGCTTCCCGAAACGTCGTCAATTTTAAAATCCATAGCATGTCACTTATAAGTCGGGAACAAAATTACTAAATAATTACTAAACCTACAAATAAGTCACAAACTATTTCAGTCGTCAAGCATGGCTCTTTCATTTATTGCCACTCAGAATATCACGCTGGGATCGGTGGGGGGCTGGGGACGCATTTATTTTTTTTGCGGACCCACCACCCCGGCGCCCCCAGCGTGAAACGACAAAAAAGCCGTCACCCTGAAGGATGACGGCTCTGACGTCTTATTTTTTCTATGATTCTGCCGGATGGAGAATTAGATGTAGTTGCTCCAAACGCCGAGGATCTGATGCAGCTGCGGGCTTGCGGTAGTGCGGAAGTCGGTCAGCATAGTGTCGCCGCTGAGGTTTACGAAGCGAAGGATCGAGTCGAAGGAAACGTCGAGCGTTACGAGCTGCGGGTTCTGTGCCACGTTAACTCTCTGAAGCTGGTTGAAGTTGCTCAGCATCACAGTAGAGAGGTTGTTGTACTGGAGGTCAACGAAAGCGAGGTTCTGGCAGTTTTCAACAGTGAACTGAGTCAGTGAGTTGTAGGGGAGCCAGAGGTCGCTCAGCATAGGACATCCGCTGATGCCGAAGCTTGTCATGT
>JAIECF010000130.1 GCA_029068655.1 Muribaculaceae bacterium
GTTCTTTTTCATATCTAATCAGTTAAGTTTTCTGTTTCATTAGACGCTACTTATGTACTAAAAATTACAATCAAGTGTGAAAGATCTGCCAAAACAAGTAGAATTTTAAATTCTTGGGTGATGCGACAAGGAATAAAGCGCCTATGCTGAAGTCCAATGTCGGGAAAGCCCTTGGAAAGGAATATCGATGCGTGTGGTGAGTGGATTGAGGGAGATTTATTTGCGGATTAGAAAAGTGTTTTGTAATTTTGCAAATAAATCTAAATCAATCTTAAGGGATGGCAGGCTCGGTGATAGCGAAGACGCTTAAAATTGCTGGCTGGACTCTCGTAGCTCTTTTGGTGGCCGTGAGCGTCCTGCTCGTCTGCGCCGTGAAATTTCTTGATTCCAAATACCTTGCTCCGATGGTAGAGCGGGAAGTAAACGAATATATCGAGGGGGAGGTAAAAATCGGCAACCTCAGACTTGGGTTCAACCCTCATTTTCCTATATTGGGCATAGAACTCGACAACCTCAGCGTGATTTCACATGCATTAGATTCCTTGACAGTCAAACAACGTGGGCATCTCCCTAACTACGCCGATTCACTCATGACCCTTGACCATCTCAGTGGCGCGCTCGACATCAAACGACTGCTGTTCAATAATGAGCTTTCAATCCATGATGTATCACTCAGAGGACTAAGCGTGAATATAGTCATCGCCCACAACGGAAGACCAAACTATGACGTGATGAGGCATCATGACAATTCGACTGACACTCTTTCTAAGAGCGACATGCCAGGATTCCGAATAAACCATTTTTCTCTCGAGCAACCAAAGGAGATCCGTTTCTATAATGCCGCGGACTCCACATCAGCATCGGTGCTTCTACTTACGGACGCCGCGGTGGACGGAGAAAAGCAACCTACCTACCGTCTTAAGCTCAACGGCAACGTGAGTTCCCCTAAGGCAACCCTCATAACCAACCTTGACCAGATAAGTTTCGGAGTTAACGGGAAGATATACTGGAATCCTTCAGCTCCCGGGCTCGTAGCCTTAGATGAGATGGAACTGCGGGGAGCCTTCCTTAATGCCTTGGTATCGTGTGAAATCGACTTCACAGAAGATCCCATAGCACGTAAGGGTGTTATTCACCTGTCGCCAGTGGCTGTCACCGATCTACTTGACGTTCTTCCCGATTCAATTCGCCGGGAGCATCGGCTCTACAATCCTTACTTCTCCACAGATGCGGCCATCGCCGGAAGATTTGAACTGACACAGCCGATGAACCTTACTACCGATACAATACCTTCGGCCAATATCGACATCTCCATTTCTCCTGCGACACTGAACTATGGCACAGCCCATCTTACAGATCTATCCCTGGACATGGCTGTGAAAACAGAAACCAATCTTCCCGACCGTACTACTATAGACATCAGACGCTTCACAGTAGCAGGACCCGGGACTCAATTGACTGCATCAGCGACTCTTGCAACTCCTATTACGGATCCAGCATTCGAAGCAAACCTGGAAGGGAAAATCGATTTCAGGGACCTTCCTCCCATTCTTACGGAAAAGATCCCGGGATATCTCGCCGGTGTCATCACCGCCGACCTTAAGGCAAAAGGAACGACATCTATGATGAAGCCCGAGCGCCTTCATCATCTTGTAGCCGACGGCTTACTGACAGCGAAGAATATCTATTTCCTAAGTGCAGACACGACCAAATTTGTGGAAGTGGGCAATGCGAAGATAGAACTGGATTCAAAACGTATCGTCAACGATCTACCTTTACTGAAAGCAAAGGTAGACCTAGACACGGCCACTGTCCTCGTAAGCGGAATAGACCTTGCATTCGGTGGCGTTTCATTGGGCATAGGAGCCGACAATCCCACCACAAAAAGGGATACAACCATCATGATGCCTATTCTCGGCAATCTGAAAGTAGAACGATTCAACATCATCTCCATAACGGACAGCGCCGGGGCAAGAATACGCGACATACAAGGACCGGTACATCTGAAACAAATCAAGGGGAATGGTCCGATTCCACGTATATCCACCGACCTCCTCATAGGCAGCGTATCGGCAGGAACACTTTCCGACCGATTCCTGATCAACAATACCAAGGTCAAGGCTACCCTTTACAAAACAGATACAGCGCCAAAGCCAAAGGTTCAAACCCGTAAAAAATCTTACAAAGAGAGGGAATACACCTATATCTCCCCTGCCGCAGTGCATAAATATGTATATTATAAGCGTACCCACCGTAAGCACCACACAAAAAGAGTCTATACGGCGGAAGGCAGCGACAATGACGAGATGCTTATCTGGAACCTTACGCCACAGTTCCAAAGATTTCTCAACGAATGGAAACTCTCAGGCACAGTCAATACCAACAATGCACGTCTTCTCACTCCTTTCTTCCCACTGAAAAACCACATATCGACGTTAGCTCTTAGATTTAACAACGACACTGTCAATATATCCAACATCTCATTGCGAGCCGGCGCATCAGACATCACGATGTCAGGTGTTGTGAGCAATGTGCGCAGGGCATTCACATCAAAGACAGACAACGACCTTAAGGGGAACTTCTCCCTTCTAAGCGACACCATCGACATCAACGAGATCTCAGCCGGCATCTTCACCGGAGCGGCCTATGCATCTGATTTGCGCCATGGAAAAAAACATATCAAGGCCAAGGATGACAAGACTCTTGCATCCAAGCTGAACGATCTTGCGAAAAAGGGCTCCGGCAAGGGAGCTCCGGTGCTAATCCCCGTCAATATAGACGCCAACCTGAAGATCGAAGCCAACCGGCTGCTTTACAGCGATGTCGAGATGCAGGGGGTGGGGGCAGATCTATTAGTATACGACGGTGGCGTCAATCTCCACGACCTGACGGCTGATTCCGATGCCGGAAACCTGTCACTCTCAGCCCTCTACTGTGCTCCCAATCCGCGCGACATGCATTTCGGATTCGGCATGCAGCTGAATGACTTCAACATAGCAAAGTTTGTAAAGATGGTTCCCGCCATAGACTCCATCACTCCGCTCATGCACAATTTCTCAGGTATGATCGGGGCAAATATAGCGGCCACCTGCCAAATTGATTCGGGCATGAACATCGACCTACCCTCCCTCAACGCGGCCATACGTATCACGGGCGACAATCTATCCTTCATCGATCCCGAGAAATACCGGACTCTCGGTAAATGGCTTGGATTTAAGGATAAGGCAGACAATACGATACATAGCCTAAACGTAGAGATGACCGTAGAAGACGGCCTTATGCGCGTCTATCCCTTCACATTCAACATCGACCGCTATCGTCTCGGCATCTACGGCTCCAACAATATTGCCATGGACTTCGACTATCATCTGGCAGTATTGAAATCACCCATTCCATTCAAGTTCGGCATCACAGTTTCCGGCAATCCTAAGAAATATAAGGTGCGTTTCGGGGGAGCCAAGTTTAAGGAAGACTCCGTAATAGAGAGCGTCGATGTTGTCAACAATGCCCGCATCAACCTTCTCGACCAGATACAAGGCGTGTTCCGACGCGGGGTCCGCAACTCCCGATTTGCAAAGCTGAAAGTGGCACGCCCGGCAGGATTCGAACAACTGCCAGACATGACCTTAAGCGCAGAGGATTCCCTTCGTCTGATCAAGGAGGGACTTATCGAATCACCGGCAGACAACAAGGTAAAGAACGATAAAAAGAAGGAAAAGAAGAAGAAAAAACACAAACGATTCTGGATATTCTAAACAGACAGCATGCAAGGAACACTTGGGTGATGAGTCTTTTGCAACTTTTTGTTAAAACTGCAAACTATTTAGTTATTGTCTTGTTTATCTTGCATAAACACACAAAAAGAGAACATTCCTCTTTTATCCATGCCTAAGCCGTCGCTGTCTCAGGATTTCGATTTCTAATGCATGCATATCTGAGAATATTATAATTATCATATCGTTTAATTATTAAAATTTAGTACTATGATTGATCCGACCTATCGCTTCGGCGATGCCAAAAGCGAGGCTTTTGGCCAGAATGCAATGCTGAAAC
>JAIECF010000131.1 GCA_029068655.1 Muribaculaceae bacterium
CACGACGAAATCTTTAACTTAAAAAAATTTAATCTTTAATATTTTATAATTAATATTTAATTTTTATGAAACAAAAACTACTGTTTCTGCTGGTGGCACTGGCTTTCCTGCTGCCGGCACGACTCTCCGCCTTCAACTATAAATATGAAGGCGTTACCCTAAGATATAAAGTGATTGATGAGGAAGCCAAGACATGCATGGTCACGGGTTATGAGGATTTTTCCGGAGCTCTTGTCATTCCCGACGTTGCCAATGACGGCACTACTGATTATAAGGTCACTGTAATCGCTGATAAAGCTTTCTACAGGTGCAGCGACTTGAGATCGGTGGTGATCGGTAACTCCGTAGAGAAAATCGGCGATGAAGCTTTCTACAGTTGCGAAAACCTGAGATCGGTGGTAATACCTAACTCCGTCACTTTAATGTATTATAGTTCTTTCCAACTCTGCAACAGACTGGAAAAATCTGCTTATCCGAATTATTTTGAAAATCCATTCTATTCTGGAGCTGCCATCGCTTATAATCCGGAAGGCGCAATTTTAGAGGATGGCTGGATATGGGGTCCTGAAAAAACAGCCGTATATTTCGCTCCACTTAGTCTGGAGGGCGAATACTCAATACCTAACTCCGTTGAGACAATCGGCATGTATGCTTTTTATGGCTGCAGCGGCCTGACATCGGTGGTGATACCTAACTCCGTCACTTCAATCGGCTGGTATGCTTTCCAAGGCTGCAGCGGCCTGCAAAAATCCGCTTATCCAGACATTTTTGGGTATCCATTCGAAAGCGGAATAGCCATCCCTTACAATCCAGAAGGAGCAATTATAGAGAATGGATGGATCTGGGGACCGGGAAAAACAACTGTATATTTTGCTCCTCTGAGTCTTGAAGGAGAATGTACACTTCCTGAATCCGTCACTTCAATTAACAAGTATGCTTTCTACGGCTGCAGTGGCCTGAGTTCGGTGACAGCTCTTGGCGTTTCACCGGCAGTTATGGATGATGATACATTCCAGGGACTGTATGACACTGTCAAGCTATCAGTTCCGGATGATGCAGTTAACCATTACCTTGCTACAAACTGGAGCCTATTCAAGAATATTCAGAATAATAGCGGCAATGAACTTGGATATTTCTCTGATGGAGTTTTGGAATACCGTCTCAGTCCTTCCGATGCAACAGCTACTGTCATTGGAGCGAAGAGCTATTCCAACCTTCAGATTCCGGAGCGTTTCACAGATGACACAGATGCGGCAAATCCTGTAAGATATTACATCAAGGGTATCGGATACAAGGCTTTTGACGGGAAATCTGTAGATAAGGTTGAGTTTAATTCCAGAAGCGAGATGGAATTTATTGGAGACTATGCATTTGCAGGTGCTAAATTTTCTTCCATTACCCTTCCGAAAACAGTGAACTATATCGGCTCCTCTGCATTCCGTAATTCTCAACTGGCTTCAATTGCAATTCCTGAGAATGTCACGGAGATAAAGGACTCTGCCTTCTATAACTGTACAAACTTAACAGATGTGAAGCTTAACAGTACCCTTTTGTCGATTGGCAACGCTACTTTCTCTATGGATAAAGACAAGTATAACAGCGGTAAGAGATATGGATCTCTTGCCATACCTTCCACCTTGAAATCAATTGGCAGAGATGCATTCCTTTACAGGGAACTTGACAAGGTTAATATTTCTGATCTTAGGGCATGGTGTGACATCGAATTTTCAAATAATGCCTCTAATCCTTGCGGGTGGGCTAACGATGGCTTTTGGCTTGGCGAAAACGAGATCGTAGATCTCGTGATACCTGACGGTGTGACAGAGGTTAAACCCTATTCGTTTGTGACATTAGGAAAACTTAAATCAGTAAATATTCCATCAGGTGTCAAGTCCATAGGAGCGCAGGCATTCTACGAATGCCAAGCACCATCCGTTTCTATACCTGCCTCGGTAGATTATATAGGTTACGGGGCATTTGCATGGAACTACTATGAGGGAGGCAAAGCATACCTCACTTCCTTCACTCTCGAGGATGGACTCACCCCTATTGTGATAGAGGCAAATGCCTTTAGAAATAATGCTCCCAATATATTCTATATGGGTCGTCCGACGAAAAGTGTGTTTGATGGTTGCAAGAATAGACTTCAAATTCTTACAGTAGGTAATACAGTAGAAACTATTGCTGATATGACTTTTTACGATTGTTGGTTGCTTAGCAAGTTGAGTCTTGGTAGTTCAATTCAATCCATCGGCGACATGGCTTTCAGCGGCTGCACAAGCCTTGAGGAAGTCATCCTTCCTCCTGCAGTGGAGACCATCGGGGCTAAGGCTTTCTCCGGCGACAGCAGCCTGGAAAAGATCATCATGGGCCACAAGGTAAAGAGCATCGGCGAGAAGGCCTTCGACGGCTGCCCGGCCAGCACCGTCAGCATCACGGCCCAGACTCCTCCGACAGCTCCCAACAATACATTTAGCAATTACAGCGGCAAGCTTTACGTGCAAGGCGAGAAGGCCAAGGATGCCTATTACGACGCGTTCACCTGCTGGGACCGCTTCGACAGCTACGTGATGATCGACGCTGAGAAGATTACAGTCGAAGGTGCGGACAAGATCTCAGGCAAGGCCGGCGATACATTCCAGCTGACCGCTACCGTATGGCCTGAGAACGTGACGCTGCCGCAGATCTTCTGGCGCACAACCAATCCGGAGATTGCCACCGTAGATGAGAACGGTCTCGTTACTCTCCATGTGGATCTTGAAAGCCTTAAGACCCGCGCACAGGGCGACGGCGACATCGACGGCATCTGCACCATCATCGCCGAGACTCTCTACAACGATGGCCCGATAGCACAAGTAGGCGTAACCGCAGAAGATGACACCCCGATCCTCGTAGAGTCTCTGATCATCGATCCGACAACTTGGAGCGGTGTTGAGGGCAGCGAGTTCACCATCAAGGCTACAGTGCTTCCGGAGAATGCCGAGAACAAGGCTCTGACATTCGAATCGAGCGATTCTTCTGTAGCAACAGTCGATGCCGAAGGCAACGTGAAGGTGCTGAAGGAAGGAACTTGCGTCATCACGGTTTCGACCGTCGACGGCTCCAACATCAAGGCAGAGTGCGTCATCACAGGACTTTCAGGCGTAGAAGCCATCTTCGCTGATCCGAACGCTTCTGTAGATGTATATGACATGAACGGTATTCTGCTGAAAAAAGGTTGCTCACGCGAGGAACTGAAGCAGCTGAAGCCGGCAGTCTATATCCTGCGCAGCGCAGAGACTGTAGTCAAAGCTGTAGTTAAATATTAATGACTCAACTTTCGTATGTTCTTTTACTATCACGCAAAGGCGCAAAGGGGCAGAGACTTATCAATGATTAATTGGCTTCATGACTCGGTTGCTGCAAGCTCGCAATGATTACGGCCTGCTACGCATCGGCCGGAGCGCGCGGAGATAGCTACGCAGTTTTTTAGATTCTGGATATTGAGCTGCAATGAATTAAAACAAGCGAAACTTGAATTAATGATCAATTTTTAAGATTCTATCATTGACTTATGACGCTGTCCGCCTTTCTCCACAGGGCGGTTCCAGGGCCTCAGATAGCTTGGCGGGCAGTGCCTTTTATGACAGAGCCGGGTGCATATCGCTATGCATCCGGCTTTTTTTTCTATAACATGATGCATCATGATTGAACATGATTATTAATACTTGCTTTGGATCTTAACTTCTGAAATTGCTTTTTTCTTAAAAAGCTTTGGATATATAGGAAAGTTTGGCTAATTTTGTGCTGATAACAATTATATTAAATTTATATGGGAGTAGAAATCAAGTTTTCACAGTCATACTTTATGCTCAATTCATGGGTATTAGCCAATATCATACAACTGGGGACACAAAGTTTCTGCGACCGATTTATAAATTACGCCATAGACCCTGGAAGACGGCTCTATGATCAGATGGTGCTTGCTGCTCGATGCGGGGTAGCCAATATTGCTGAAGGATCTGCCAGTTATTCCACCTCCATGGAAACTGAGATGAAGCTAATAGACGTGGCTCGAGCAAGCATCGATGAAATGTGGCAAGCCGATGTTGAAGAGAGCACAAACCAGAGGTCAGATGCAGGGAAGGGAATTCTGGGGATGCAGCGATTATCCAAAATGCAATGGGACTAGACAAATGCTGACCTGACAAGATAAACTATGATTAATCATGATTAAACATGATAAATCAGGATGAAACATGATGAATCATGATTAAACATGATAAATCAGGATGAAACATGATGAATCAGGATGCATCTTGATTATTAGGACAAGACAAAATTTTGCAAAAAAATGATTATCGAAGAAATAAAGGATAGAGTAATGAAGGGGGATAAGGTGAGGATACTGTTTGTGTGCTTAGGGAATATATGCCGGAGTCCGGCGGCGCATGGGGTGATGGAAAGCCTCGTGGAGGAACGTGGGGTGGCAGACCGGTTTGAGATAGATTCGGCGGGACTGTACGGGGGGCATGCGGGGGATCTGCCGGACAGCCGTATGAGGGCGCACGCCAGGCGACGCGGACTGGAACTGACTCACCGTTCGCGGCAGGTAAGGGAGTCTGATTTCGACCACTTCGACATCATAGTGGCGATGGACGATTCAAATTATGACCGATTGCGGGCTCTGGCGCCAACACCGGAGGATGAGAGAAAAGTAGTCAAGATGGCAGATTTCTTCACGCAGCATCCGTGGGCGGACTGCGTACCGGATCCGTATTATGACGGGGCACAGGGTTTTGAGAATGCGCTTGACCTGATTGAGGATGGATGCAATACGCTTTTTGAATGCTTAATTCATAATGCATAATTAGCTACGCGGTACAATAATTATGAATTGTGCATTGTGAATTATGAATTACGTAAGTGAGTATAAGTCGCTGTTCAGGCTGGGGATGCCGGTGATGGCTACGCAGATCGGAATTATCGCGGTGGCATTTGCGGACACGGCGATGGTTGGGGCGTATGGTGTAGATGAACTTGCGGCGGCAGCTTTCGTGAACTCGATGTTTATGATTCCGGTGGTGATGCAGATCGGTTTCGCGTCGGGTATCACACCGCTGATCGGCGCGCTCTTCGGCCGCGATGACAATGCGGGTGCGGGACGCACGCTGCGAGCCGGACTGCAGGTGAACGCTTTCCTTTCGATCGGCCTGACCGTGCTGATGGGAATTCTCTATTTCTTCCTTGACCGTTTCGGACAGCCGGAGGAACTGCTGCCTCTTATCCGACAGTATTACCTGATTATCCTCTCGTCGCTCTTTCCGATGGCTCTCTTCAACTGCTCGCAACAGACGGCGAACGCAGTGACCGATACGGCCACACCTATGTGGATAATACTCTCTGCCAATGTGGTGAACATAATAGGAAACTATCTGCTGATCTTCGGTAAGTTGGGATGTCCGGAGATGGGTCTTAACGGAGCGGGACTATCGACATTGACCGCGCGATGGCTGTCGACGATAGGGATATTCGCTGTCTTCATGACGACACGCCGCTATCGACCCTACAAGAAAGAGGCAATAGGGTCGAGCCATGTCGGACATATACGCAGGATCGTATGGAGCACGTCTTGGCCGATTATGATCCAATCGGGCGTGGAGTGCGGTCTATGGTCGTTGGGGGCCGTGGTGACGGGATGGTTCGGCAAGATACAGTTGGCGGCTTATCAGGTCATCAACACTATTTCTCAGTTGGGATTCATGACATTCATGAGTTTCGGAATAGCCGTATCGATACGATCGGCCAACTATACAGGTGTCGGCGACATGGCGGGAGTGAGACGTATCACGTTGGCAGGACTGCATCTCAACCTTATACTTGCTACTGCCGCATCCGCATTGTTCTTCTTCTGCGGCCATACATTGACTGGATTCTTCTCGCCTGACGAGGAGGTGCTCGCTTCGGCAGGAATGCTGATCCTGCCACTGGTGCTTTATCAGTATGGCGACGCTACGCAGCTGACGTTTGCCAACGGACTGAGGGGAACAGGCAATGTAAGACCTTTCCTATGGGTGACGCTGATTGCGTATATACTTATAGGGGTGCCTATGCTGTTCTGGCTGGCTACGGGCCTTGACATGGGGAATGTCGGGGTGTATTACAGTTTTTCGTTTGCGTTGTTTGCTGCGGCGGGGTTGTATTATTGGTTTTTCAGGAGGACGGTACGGGGAATACATAATTCATAATGCATAATTGGGCTACGCAGTCGGTCTGACGCGCGGGAACGCACGCGGAGCGTGCTCACTACTCCGGAGAGGATAGTGTAGTGAGCGACCTCCGGGCGCGTCAAGGAGTGGAAAATTCCAGCCCGACGCGCGGAGACGCATGCGGAGCGTGCTCGCTACTCTGGTAGACGACACCTGACGCACGCGGAGCGTGCTCACTACTCTGAGCCGTGCGTCACTACGATTAGAGAACTTTAAATATATATAAATTATGAAGACAAGAATTTTAGTGCTACTCGTGCTTGTGGGATTTATGGGGCACGTATGGGCTGCAGACGCGACGTCTGAGGACGGACAGTATGCGCAGACGATCACGGTGGCGCAGGACGGGAGCGGAGATTACAAGACGATAACCGAGGCTCTTAAAAAGTTAAGGGGGGATTTCGAGGATCCTGTCAGGATCTTAATCAAGGATGGGAAGTATGATGAGAAAGTACTTGTCAATTATACACTTAAGAACATCACGATAGAGGGGGAAAGCCGTAAGGGGACTATAATCTCGCATGGTGACTATGCGTCGCTCAACAACATGGGTACGTCGGAAAGCTACACCATGCGTATCGACGGCAACAACATAACGCTTAAGAATCTTACCATCGAGAACATAGCAGGACAGGTAGGCCAGGCCGTGGCGCTTCATACTACGGGCGACAAGATACACGTCGTAGACTGCGACATCCTCGGCAATCAGGATACCCTCTATGCTACGGGCCAAAACTCACGCGACCTCTTCGACAACTGCTATATAGAGGGAACGGTAGACTTCATATTCGGAGCGGCCACTGCCCTATTCCGCAACTGCCACCTGCACGCCAAGCGTGACGGATATCTGACAGCTGCCTCTACACCTAAGGAGAACGGAGTAGGATATGTGTTCGACCATTGTACGGTGACAGCTGATCCGGAGGCCAAGAATGTTTATTTAGGACGGCCATGGCGTCCGTATGCATCGACGTTCTTCATCAACTGCAAGCTTCCTGAGGCGATACACGAGCAGGGATGGCACAACTGGGGCAAGGAGGAGAACGAGAAGACCGCACGGTATGGGGAATACAGAAGCTCCGGGCCCGGGGCCAAGGAGGATAAACGCGTGGGATGGAGGAAGACGCTGAATGCTCTTGATGCTGCGGAGCTGACTGATCCGGGGAGGATATTTGCTCGGAATTCGGTATGGATTCCGGAGTAATTTATAATGTATGTCACCGGACGTGCGGTGACGCACGCGGAGCGTGCTCACTACGCCGGGGACACGCAGGGCATGCGTCCATGCAAATGGATGATTTAACTTTTTTGGGGATTTATTGTCGTATATGATATGAAAGATTTTGGAAAGATATTATTGGCTGCTATATGCACGATACTGGCATATGTGTCGGCGTCAGCGGAGACTAAATTCGCCGACGAGACGCTGAAATATGTCATCACTTATAAGTGGGGACTGATCACCAAGGATTCCGGCGACGCAACCCTGTCACTGAAGAATCAGGGAGACAAATACTATATAAAGCTCACCGGAAAGACCAAGCCCTGGGCCGACGATTTCTTTCAGGTTCGCGATACACTGATATCCGTCATGGACAAAGCCAAGTTCCGTCCTCTCAGCTATACGAAAGTGGCACATGAAGGTGGCAAATACGCCAAAGACGTGATAGAATACTCCTATTCCGGAAAACAAGTAAGCGGCAAGGCCATCAAATACCGCGAGAAGAAGGGAACCACGAAGACCGAGAATCTCGAACTGTCGGCTTCCGGTGACACCTTTGACATGCTGAGCGTATTCTACTGGCTGCGCTCCATCGATCCGGCAACGCTGCCCATCGGACAGAAAGTCACCGCTACCCTCTTCTCCGGCTCTCACGAGGAGACGGTGAAGATATGGAAAGTCGGAGAACAGACTATCAAGATGCGCGACGGATCGAAGCGGGAGGCATGGCACATAAAGTTTACTTTCACCTCTAAAGGAGGGAAAAAGACGAGCGACGACATCGATGCATGGATATCGAAAGACGGGAAGAGAATCCCATTGGAGATCAAGGGGAAACTGCCGCTGGGGCATGTGTGCGCGTACCTTGTAAAAGATTAACGATTAACGATTAATGATTAACGATTAACGATTAATTGGCTACGCAGTCATGGGACACGCGGAGTCGCGCGGGGTGCGTGGAGTACTCCGGGTACACTACTTGGGAATTATTGTGAAGGTTAGGGAGCCGCGCGTGGAAGCGGCTCCTTTTTTCGCGCTCCAACGGGCCTGCATGGCCGCCTGCTCGCATTTCTTACGTATCTCGCGCGTAGCTGCTCCGGATGCAGTGGCTGTCATAACCTTTCCTTCTGCATCGACAGTGATCGAGACAGTTACTGTAGTCTTATGCGCGAGAGATACGTCAGGTAGCGGACAGCCGAGAAACTGACGTCCCGACATCTTGCCGGTGACACCACTGCCGGCACCATCGCTGCCTCCCGGAGAGTCGAACTTACCCTGAACCGAACCGGGCTTTGAGCTGAACTTACCGGCCATAGACGTGGCTACCTTCTCTTCCTCCTTTTTCCTGTCGGGAGCTACTGTCTGCACGGGGCTTTCCTTTGTGGAGGTGATCAATGGCTGTTCCGGGGAGGGAACGGTATTATCACCCGATACGACGGTATGCGTCTGCTCTACGGGAGCCGGCGCCGGCTCTCCCTTCACCTCAGGAGCCGGTGTGTCTTGGTTGACTGCATCGGGCTCGCCGATGCTCTGATGATTTTCAAGAAGGAGTTCGGGATCAAGGAAGATTTCATCTTCTTCAAGTTGTGGATTTTCTGTAGACGCAGCCAGCCGCTCATCATAGCGCAGGGTGGAAAAGAGCAGCCACACGAGCACGAGTCCCACCGCCAGGAAAGTGACGATAGCCGCGATAAGGGAATCTCTGCGTTCGGAAGCATTCATATCGTTTACTTAACGGAAGGGTTCTCAGGCGCCGGATTGTCCTGCGCCGCCGGGGTTTCCTGAAGCGCACGAGTAGCAAGCACCATCTTCATTCTGCGGCGAGCGGCCATATCAAGCAATTCCACAATTTTGCCGTATTCCACCTTCTCGTCGGCATAGAGGGCTATGCCGCGTGTGGAGTCCTGCTCCTGTATAAGAGTGAGAGCGGAGATCAGTTCCTCACGGGTCACGGCCTTGGGCACGGAATTGGAGGGTATGGAATCAGTTCGGTCCATCACAATGAAGAACTGTGAGAGAGAATCAACGTATACTTCGGTAAGGGGTTTCTTCGAGGTCTGCTCGGAACTCTGGGGAAGGTTGACGTCGATTGCCGCCGGGAAGATCAGGGTCGAAGTCACCATGAAGAATATGAGCAGAAGGAATATCACGTCGGTCATCGACGACATCGAGAATGTGTCGAGACTTTGGAATGAGCGTTTAAGGGCCATGTTTTGAGTCTTAAGTCTTGAGTCTTGAGTCTTAAGTTATTTATAGAATTGCGGCTGAATCCGTAACCAGTAAAAGAGGAAACTCGCTGACGTTTCATTAATCTTTAGGAGGCGGGCTCGTTGAGAAGATCCATGAACTCCATTGTCTTGGTCTCAAGGCCGGTCATCACACGATTGACACGTGAGACGAGAAAGTTATAGGCAAACAGGGCTATGATACCGACCACAAGACCGGCCACGGTAGTGACAAGAGCCTGATATATACCGCTTGAAAGCACTATGATGTTGGCTCCCGTGCCGGCCATTGCGAGGGCGTAGAACGCCTCTATCATGCCGGTGACCGTTCCGAGAAATCCAAGCATAGGCGCACCTGCCGCTGTGGTGGAAAGCCATGTGAAGCCTTTTCCGAGTTTAGCTACTTCAATGTTGCCGGTATTCTCTATAGCCACAAGTACATCCTGCATCGGACGTCCGATACGGGTGACACCCTTCTGGATAAGACGGGCGTAGGGAGTGTCGGTCTTCTTGCAGAGCTGCAGGGCGCTTTCGAGGTCGCCTTCATGGACATAATCGCGGATTCGGCCCATGAAGGAGCTGTCTTCCTTGCTTGCCCTTGATATGGCGATGCAACGCTCCACGAAGATGTATATGCTGACGATAAGCATCAGCGCAAGGGGAATCATGATGTAGCCGCCGTCAATGACGAGCGACCATAGGCTGAGGGTTTCCATGTTTTAAGTTGTCAGTTGTCAGTTTTCAGTTGTCAGAATGCGGATAAACCGCTTTAGGAGAGGCAGTCGAGGTATGCCCTGACTGTCTTGTCGATGCCAAGGTAGAGGGCATCGCAGATAAGTGCGTGGCCTATGCTTACTTCATCGAGCCATGGAATCATCTCATGGAAATAGCGAAGATTCTCAAGGCTCAGGTCGTGGCCGGCGTTTAGTCCGATGCCGCACACACGGGCGGCAGAAGCAGCCTCCACAAAAGGAGCGATGGCAAGTTCGCGGTTTTTTGCATAGTTGTCGGCATATGCCTTAGTATATAGTTCTACGCGGTCGGCCCCCGCTATCTTTGCTTCAAGCACCTGCACTGAGTCGGGATCTACGAACACTGATACCCGGATACCGGCTTCCTTGAAGCGCTTGATTATTCCGGACAGCATATCAAAGTTTTCCGTCACATTCCATCCATGATTAGACGTGAGCTGACCAGGAGCATCCGGAACGAGTGTCACCTGCGCCGGTCGCGTATCAATCACGAGGCGTATGAAATCCTCCGTCGGGTATCCTTCGATGTTCAGTTCGGTAGTTATCGCCTCCTTGAGCACCGGCACATCGGAGCGGCGTATGTGGCGCTCGTCGGGACGCGGATGGATGGTTATACCATGCGCCCCTGCGCCCTCGCAGGCCAACGCGAAACGCACGAGATCGGGATTGTTCTCGCCACGGGCATTACGGATCGTAGCTACTTTATTGATATTGACACTTAGTCTTGTCATTTTTTTCTGTAAATTTAAGTTTAATAAACTAAACTTAAGGTTATGGGGTTATAGGGTTATAAGGAAAAGATATGATTGTCTTTTCTATAAAAACAACGTGACAAAGCGAAAATATTACGCGAAAACCAGCTTTTCGGTGATTTAAAGAATAAAAAAAATCTTAAAAACCCGAATAAGCATTGAAATTCGGCACAATATTTGTAACTTTGAAAGCGAGAACCGAAACAGATGTGATTCATCGGCTGCGTCCTGACGCTTATTCAGGGCAAAGTTAATGAAAAACATTGAAAACACCAAAAGAAAAAGAACATTGACGACACAAGAGACACTCATACAGCGCGACGACTGCAGCCTGGTGACGCTACAATGCTCTCCGGCCGACTACAGTGCCAGTATCCTGACGCACGCGTGCGAGGATGCCGGAGCACCCGTAGTAGACCTTCTCACCCAGCCGGCAGACGAACGAAGCATCCGCGTGACGCTCCGCCTCCGCTGCGACGACCCAACACCGGCGATCCATAACCTGGAGAGATACGGCTATGAGGTGGCCGAGGCGGAAGGAAACCACTATACGGACGCCTTGATAGCTACAGAGCGGCTGCTCGAGGTGCAGATGCTGCTCAACGTTTGAAAGGGTGAAGGGTGAAGAGTTAAGGGTGAAGAGTTAAGGGTTAAGGGTTATGGGGTTAAGGGTTATGGGGGAAAATAAGTAAATGTAGTTTTGATGATGAGACGCAAGACCTTAGCGCTGTATGGAAAATCCCGTCAGGACCAGAATCTGACTGGGATAATGAATTTCATGGCCGAAGCCCGGAAACGAGGTTTCGGCCTTTTGTGTCATGAAAAGTTCGCGGCTTATCTCTCCCGGTTTGGAGAGAATCCCGACTTCATACCCCCAATATTCTCAGGAATTCCGGACGCAGACGTTGCGATAAGCTTTGGAGGCGACGGTACATTCCTGCGGACGGCGCGACGCCTCGGCGACACTGAAAAACCGATAGCCGGAGTAAACACCGGCAACTTAGGCTATCTGGCACATTTCTCGCTCGACGACTGCGCAGAGCTACTTGACGGAATACTCCGGATGTCGCTCAAAGTGCAGCCGAGAAGGCTGATAGAGGTATCAGGCGAGGGTATTCCCGACGATTTCCTGCGCTGCGCGCTCAATGAGATAGCAGTACTTAAGGATGACACCGCTTCGATGATCAACGTCAACGTAGAGCTTGACGGATTCTTCCTGGCAGACTACAGGGCAGACGGACTTATAGTGTCGACCGCTACCGGAAGCACCGCCTACAACATGTCGGTAGGAGGACCGATACTGCAGCCTGAGCTTGACTGCATGGTGCTCGCGCCGGTGGCACCGCATTCGCTGACACTGCGCCCTATAGTCGTGGCGGGAAGCTCGGAGATGCGCCTCTATATGACATCGCGGACAGGATCCTACAGACTGAGTGTAGACGGCTACAGTGTGACCATGAAAGAAGGGAGCAGCCTTGTGCTGAAGGCCGCTCCCTACGTGGTCAATCTGCTGTCGCCGCGCGACGACACGTTTGCCGCATCACTCAGAGACAAACTGCTCTGGGGAAGAAGGTGAAGTTGTACGTTGTACGTTTGACGTTTGACGAGTTTCGGGTCAGCGGGCTTCTTTTGACGTGCGGATGGAGCCGTCTGACATCCTGGATACTTTCAGGAAGATACCGTTCACAGGTGAGGATATCTCTCTGCCTGAGAGATCATAGTAGGTAACCTTATCTACTTGGTCGCCGGCATCCAGACCTTCTACATATTCGAGTTCATCGACATTTATGGTCACGATCTCGCTGCGGGTCTCAATGCCACCGTAGCGATAGACAGTCTGCACGCCGAGAGTCGTGATACCTTCGACAAAGAACGCCACAGTATGTACGGGTGACTGATAACCCTTGCAGATCCAGTATTTGTCAAATGTCCAAGGAATCTCCTCGAGCGACTCCTCAATTTCGTAATCTTCGGCATCGAAAGTCCAAGGCTCACCATCCACATACACCACATATCCGAGGTCTCCGAGCGACAGATAATCGCCCTCAGTCGAGACAGCCGGCAAAGTGAAAGTGAACAGCGAGAACCCTTCTTCCTGCATGGCATCCTCAAATTTCAGGGCGTAAGGAGCTTCAGGTGTCCCTTCAAAAGAATCCTGACGGATAAGCTTCATATCCATCAAGTCGTTGAGAAGGGATATCTCACCTTTGGATACATTGAACACCAACAGAACATTCCTGTCTTCGGCAGTCATGGTCTCTTCCTCAAAATCCCATACGAGCTTGAAAGCATAGTCTGACGGCATGAAGTCTTCCAGAAATACGTTACCCTTGTCATCAACCGATGTCCGGACACATTTCGTGAAGATCGGATATCCCATATATTCCCCTACATATTGATCCTGAGCGATTGTGACGGTAGCGGTGGTATCATCGTAATCGACCGTACCCTTGACCCAAGCCTCCGGAAGACGCTCGCTCAAGCCCTGGAAATAGACCTCTTCACCACCCTGTGCAAAGTTGACCTGCCATCCGTATTCATTGCCGACGGAAGTCCAGAAATTCTCAGTCACCTCATAGCCGTCAGGAAGGGTGACCGGATCCTCACGAGTCGTAGAAATGGTCAGATCCCACGCGCCCAGGCCAATCCATGTGTCGTCATCATTGTCGGCAACACCTAAGATGACGTCGCGGCTGAGACCTTCAGCCTTCATATTGCCCGCAGCATCTATACTCAATGTCAGAGTAGACTTCTCCTCAGGCCAATACCAATCGTCGCGCATCGTAAGAATGGACATGTAGTAGGCTTCAGGAAACCCTAAATCAGGATCAAACTCATAAAATATAGGCTGAGGAAGGTCGATTAAAATCTTATCACCATCCTTGACACCCTTGACATATGACTTAGTCGGAAGACCCGAAAAGATCTCATATATATACACTTCATCATTATCACCATACACAAGATGGGAGGCATACATCTTATCATTATACTCGACAAGGCCGATACCCGACATAGTAAGGCCGCTGGTAGTCATTGTAACATCCACCTTTTCCCCTTCTGCCGATGTGATGATATTCTCCATAGAGACACTTCGTGGAGATGACATAGCCGGCAGAGCCATAAACACTATGCCGAGCGTGAGTAAAATTTTTTTCATAAATATATCTTTTAGTTAGTTTCAGGTTTAAGTCTTAAGTCTTGAGTCTTGAGTCTTAAGTCTTGAGGCAAGAGGCTTAGGAGTAAGGGGAGGTTGGGACTTATTTAGCTTGGGCGAGGTCAAACGGCCCACCCAAAGAGATTAACGTAGTATCTTTTCTGCGCGGATCGAGCCGTCGGACATCCTTATTATTTTCACGAACACACCATCCTTCGGCATCTTAACGCGACTTCCATCTATGCCGTAATACTCCGCACTCACCTCTGCGGCATCGGAAACGATCGCAACTATCGCATTCGAACCTTCAACATGAGTTTTATTGGCATTAAGCACAGTGCCATCGGGGTTGAGGATGAATGCTGCGACATAAAGCATATTCTTGTCCTGCACAATCGAATTCGCAGCTATATCATAGCTGAACAAAGTGGTGTACGGTTCATTATACACGACGTCCTCCGGAACAGAACCTTCGACTCCCATGAATCCGTCGGTTGCTACCACGACATCGTTGAATACGAGTCCTCTGACCTTTCCCGGCCAGGTAGTGAGCACCTCAAGATCCGTACCGCCATATGCAGACACGTTTCCTGCGAAATAATTCGACTGCGTCCAGCTCGCTTCCTTGCCTGACAGGCCATTGGATATCAGCAGGAATCCAACCTTATATCCTGCATTCTCCTTATCTTCAAGGAATGTGGATGTAGCAGACACCCCAATTTTTGTCTTCTCCTCATCATCCCACCAGGCCTTCACCTGAATATCGGCAAGTACAGACTCTTCGAGAGAAGCCTTCACGTCATTCTTCATTCCGAACCCTTTGGTCCCTTTCCCTAAATAAGGATCCTCCACATCACCGCGATTCAGGATTGCGGAAGGGAATCCGAACGAATCCGGATCCAGAGGGAAATCATCCGCCTGCATCGGGTCACTGTCGTGATAGGCCGCGAGCACAATACCATCGCCGTACTCCTCGGCGAGCAGTTCAAGGGCGACATAACCTCTTGGGCACCATCCACACCATGTGCCGGTGAATTCCTCGACCAAAGGACGATGAACAGGCACAAACGGAAGCACGGAAACGACACACGATGCGGAGGCAAGGATATTGTCATTGCTCTGTCCGTTGACCTTATTAATTGTCACATCCAGATCAAAATCACCAAGTTCAGTTACTTTTTCAATTGGCAGATCTACGGAAATCTCTCCTGAAAGATTAGGAGCTACCGGAGTTGCAAACTCAAGGTTTCCTTCATGAGTATTGCCGGCTATCGTGTAGGTAAAGCCGAGAGAAGAGAAACTTGCACCGCCGACATTGGCCAACTTCGCCTTGACGGTGAAATCCCGGTCTACAGTGACTTTTGCATTTGAGAGTTCCTTTATCCCTACGCTGTATTCGGCCAACTCCCCTTCCAGAGACACATATATTGCCGCAGCGCAACCGAGCCGGTCGTTGTAAGGGAGCCACTTCAGAAAATCCTTAGAGGCCCTGACATAAAGCGACTGAGCATTCTCGCTCGGCGAAAGAAGCACTGGAGATTTCTGTCCGTCTGTAAGAGAAACTCCGTTTTCCACTGTTGGAACCGTGAGGCTATAACCCACATAGACACCCTCGTCAGTCAGTACATAAGGAGTATCGAGGGCTACTGACAACTGACCTACGGAATGATCCACTCCCGGAATATCGATCTTTTCAATAGCAGCCTCACTTGAATATATATCCGGGACAGTCACCTTTACATTTCCTGCTTTCTCCAAGGTCAGCTCCTTTGACAGCCAGAGCGAAGTGGACTCCAGCCCCTCATAAGCGTTCAAGAGGGCTCGGATACCGGTGATCTTCTTTCCGACGAGAGCCGGATCGTCAATACGGATAGCCACATCATAGATCTCAGATTTTGATTTTCCCCAGGATGTAAAATCATCATTTGCATAAGTAAATGTTACGGAACCGTCTTCAGACGCCATTGCAGACAACACGGCTGTTCCGAGCAGGCACGTTACAAACAGACTCTTCAACATAACAATTAAGACTAAAAGACAGCAAAGACACCGACTGAACAGTCAGCCTCTTTGCGGTCAAATTATTTAATTATTTATTCAATTATAAATTTCCTTATAGATTCTTACCAAATCGAATACAAAATTATGAAAAAACATCAACATGAGCAAAAACAAACCAATAAAAATTAAAGGAGAAACTATGCCGCTTGCTTAGCATTTGCACCGAAAAGCCAGGAAGAGAGGAATGGAGAAGAGCGGAGCACGGCGCTGACCAGAAGGCAGAGCGCTATGACAAGGGCCGATATTCCGAGGCCTATCGTCAGCATGGCGATGATAGAGTTGCCGGGGCCGCTCGAGAGGAAACCTTTCATGAAGGCGAGGTTGGGAATAAAGAAATAGTGCAGATAGTAGATGTCGAGTGTACGGCTTCCTACAAACGACATGCAGTTGCTGACCGGAGTGCCTTTGTCAAACCATTCGCGGTAGCTCCGGAAAGTAATAAGAAGGGTCATCAGCCCAGAGAATCGCATGGCTGTAGCTACGAAGTCCCATTCAAGCGAGTATTTATGGCGACACCCGTAGAAGAGAACGAGCGAGAAGAACCCCACTATCATCAGAGCCTTGAAGTATTGGTTGTCGACCATCTTCCATGTGAATGACTCAAATCGGCGCGCGAAGATACCCATCATGAAGTAGGGCCAGTAGTTTAGCGTATGCCAGGTCTGGAATTCCACCACCAGACGGGGAAGCTTGACTCCTTCGGTGAAATAATTGAATACAAAAGGCGCGACAAACGACACTCCAAGAAGCACATAGAGCGGAACTTCGCTTCCGGTCTTTCTTACGATAAGGGCAACAGCGAGGTATACTACAAACATCTCGAAGAGCGAGATGGTGAACCAATAGGGATTGGAGGTCCAGAAGAAATAGAATTTCCATCCACGCATACAGGCGCCGTAAAGGAAAGAGAACACCGCGAGGCCCACTATCTGTGCCTGAAATTTCTTGGTCATGACCCTGCCGACAGTGGGCCAGGTCCATTTTTCGGCCATTCGGAAGGCAAAGAAACCGCTGACGAAGAAGAAAAGGGGCATCCGGAACATCGTCATCATATAGTAGACTCCTGAGAAAGATGCGTTTGTGATCGGCATCTTGACGTAAGCGTTGGTCACGTGTGAGAAGACTACGAGGAAGATAGCGAGGCCACGCATGGCGTCGATGTATCTAAGGCGTTTTTTCAATTCATATTTCATTTCTTGATGCGTAATTCATAATGCACAATGCATAGTCAGAGTAGCACATGGGTTATTCAGGTGCAAAATTAATAAAAATTTCAGACAACCGGGTAAAGAAACCGCTCTCGAAAGAGAAAAACATTTTGTTAAGGATTCACGCTATCCTGACGATTTGATGCTTTAACTTTTGCATATAATAATAATTTTACTTAACTTTGTAGCGTAACTACGGAGAAAGATAACCTACCTCTCAACAACAATAATATTTTATCATAATCAAACAACCACAAAGCATGAAAAAATCTCTACTGCTAATTGGCATAGCGCTTGCCGGCACGACTCTGGCAAGCAAAGCCGAGAATAAAGTGTATGTTTTCGATACTCTCGGAATCATAGGGGGTGTGTCAGACAATGGAAAATATGCGGCCGTCACTGACGACGAGCAATACATCGCCTATATCTGGGATGCCGCCAATCCCGGGGTGCTTGAAGATATAACCATGGAGGGGGAGCCCGACGCACCTGCATCACAGCGTCCCGTTTTCACGACAGCAATGGATGTGTCGGACGACGGCATAGTGGTCGGCAGCATCGGATTCGCCGATTTATACCAGTATCCGGCCTACTACAAGGATGGCGAATGGAACCTACTCCCGATTGCACCGGATGCTTCATACACCAACGAAGCAGTCTGCATCACACCCGACGGAACAGTAATAGCCGGATATCAACATGTTAAGCCAAAGGCATCCTCAACCGATGGCACATCGCGCGGACAGTATTTCCCCTGCCAATGGTTTCTTCAGGAAGATGGCAGCTATGAACTTAAAATGTACAATGAAATAAAGCTGCCGGATCATCAGGGATTCTTTCCAATGACGCAGACTCCCGACGGCAAGGTGATAGGCGGCTATGTCTTTGCAGGCTTCGGGAGCATGCTTAACGCTCTTATCGTGGAAGGGGAGCTTGTGATGTTTGACGAGCTCTCTACCTTTAAGGACTGTCTCGAATATAAGGGGAAGTACTTTACCGGATATGATGAAAACGGCAGACAGACATGGACCGAAGACATCAACGATCCCAACATCGTATGGCATGAGAAGACGCTGATCAATGGCTATTATGACGGGAGCAGAGGAGAGGAAAGCATGATGAACGGCTTCTTCACCAACTGTGACGACAATGGCAACTTATACGGAGCCCGCAGCTACGTAACCAACATCAAAGATGATTATGACGGAGACGTGACGGATTGTGCCGTAATATACAATTATCTTACCAACACTTGGTATAATGAAGAGGCTACGAATTTCTTCTCCGCAGGCATAGGGGAAGAGCTGATATTCACAGGCACCGGCGAAGTGATCGAAGGCAATAACGTCAGCGACGTTAAGGAAGCATATGAGATCACAAGTGACTACACCATCAACGGCATAAGCAAAATATCCTCGGATGGCAAGACACTCGCAGGCGTGGCATCGGATATAAATCCGGCTACCGGAGAATACGAATATTATCCGTTCATAATCCAGGTTGACGGCGCCCTTAACGGCACGCCAGAGATCGTCGGTTCTCCCAAGAATGGACTTGTGATCGCAACTCAGGGACGCATTGAGGTTCTGAATGCCGATAATGTCGCAGTCTACGACCTAAACGGCAGTCTGGTAAGCACCGACAAGGTGACCGAGGTCAGCGCCGGTGTCTATGTGGTCAAAGCAGACGACGCAAGCTATAAAATCGTCGTGAAATGAGGATAAAAAAATCATTAATATCCTTTATGACGGTCGCATCCGGGGCCGTGTTATCGGCTCTGCAGATACATGGCGCCCCGGAAACCCCCGCATACATTCTTAATCTTACCGGCGGCTGCCTCCCAAAAGGTGTGGAGGCAGCCAACGTCAACGGACTGCTCCCCAAGAAGACAGCCTACAAGCGCGGATATACGGAGGCCGGGTGGACGGTAGATCGTCTCTACAGCCTCGGCTATGTGGCGGTGACACCGACTTTTACCGGCGACCAGGAGAGCTGCGAGAACACCCTCACCCTTCCCCCGATGAAAATCGAGGCCGGACAAAGGCTCCGGTGGATGGCACAGTCACTCTACAGGCATTTCTCGGAGAGCTACCGTGTGGAAGCTGTCATGGCAGACGGGCGAGCTCCCGTCATATTAGCCGAGATAGATGCGGAGTCATATGTCCCCACCTCCCACCATATATCGCTTGCCCCGATTGAAGGAGAGGAAGTGTCGCTACGCTTCGTATGCACAAGCAGCAAAGGCTATCTGCTCGCCATGTGGGACGTGCAGGTAGGAGAGTTTGAGGGTGAGCAATCTTCGGAAGAAGATTCCTCTAACGGATCTTACGATCCCTTCATGCGTAAGTATCTCGTCGACAGAGGTACCGGAATGTGGTGTGTCAACTGTCCCGGCGGAGACTTGGTAATGGATGAGCTTCTGGCGCTTTACGGAGACCGGATCATTGCCGTGAACACCCATGTCAACGATGCACTCGGCAATCAGGAATACTGGAATGAACTCGAATGGTATTCCGTGCCACGATTGATGCTTAACCGTATAAAGGAGTCCGCAGCTTCGGGTGCGAATAATTTCAGCCCATATTACGATCAGCCTACTTCTTTTGCCATACATATCGACGAGATTCCGGCTCCTCAGGAACGGATGCTTGAAATGACAGCGCACGTGAGTGTTTCAGAAGCAATCGACAACGGCGACGGACGCTATCGTCTGGGCTATGTCCTCACCGGAGATTTCCATGAGCCCAACAATCCGAAATTCGCTCAGAAGAACAATCTCTCACAGCCGATGGCCGGTCCGTATTTTTATCTCCCTTCAAACATTCCTGCGGAGCTGATGTATTATGAAGACGTGACCCTCACCTCTGACGCTGCATTCAGCGGCTTAGAAGGATCCCTTCCAGCTTTCATGGAACCGGGAAAGGAGTACGAGGTGAGATGGCAGGCTGAAGTGCCCGAACTTCTTTCCGATCCCTCGCAGGCCCGTGTGGTGGCATACGTCCTCGACACCACTACCGGAGAAATACAGAACAGCGACGCGCTGCGTGTAGGAGAGCAGCCTACCGGAATAGTAAGTGATGTGCGCGAAACTGAGTCATCAGGGATTCTTACCGCCACGCATGAGGGTATCAGCATCAGACTTAAGGCAGGCGAGGGATATCGCCTTGACATATACAACCCGGCAGGAAGCCTGATTGACTCACATAGCGGCATAAGCTGTGGTTGTGAGGTTTTCCAATATCAGACAACTCCGGGAATCTACATAATCACACTTACGACAGCACACACACAGACCTCCTGCAAGGTGGCCGTGCACTGACAAACTTTTGTAATTTTGCGGCATGGAACAGGATAAGGCTTCCGTAGATAAGAATAAATTAGGGATTACCGGGCTGGTGGCCCTTGTGTTCGGGATGATGGTGGGAAGCGGCATATTCAACATTCCGCAGAACATGGCGGCGGGAGCCGGACTGGGAGCGGTGATGATCGGGTGGGCGATCACGGCCTCCGGTATGCTGATGCTCGTCAGCACCTTCAAGATGCTGAGTGACCGTCATCCGGAACTTAACGAGGGCATCTACCTTTATGCGGAAAAGGGTTTCGGCCGGTTCACAGGTTTCAACATAGCCTGGGGCTACTGGCTTTGCGCCTGCTTCGCCAACGTAGCCTACGCCGTAATGCTCAACGACACATTCGGAGCCTTCTTCCCCACTCTGCTCCGCCATGGAATTCCCACAATTCTCTTTTGCTCCGGACTCATATGGGTGATGTATTTCCTCATCAGCTCCGGGATGCGCACCTCTTCCATCATAGCCACGGCGGCTGCAACGCTAAAGCTCAGCGTAATAGCCCTCATCATCATACTTCTTGCACTCAATATCAGGTATGATACCCTTACAGCCGATATCTGGTGTCTCGGAGATGGAATCGGAGGCGTGACGAGCCAGGTGAAGAGCACCATGCTGGTGACGCTCTGGTGCTTCATCGGTATAGAGGGGGCTGTAGTAATGTCGGGACGCGCACGATGCCAGAGCGACGTAGGAAAGGCCGGAGTACTGGGATTTCTCGCAGCATGGATACTCTACGTGCTTGTGTCGGTGTTCTGCTTCGGCATCATGTCTCGCGCGCAGCTGGCCGGACTGAAGGATCCCTCGGTGGCATATGCGCTGCGCAGTATCTGCGGCGAATGGGCCTATTGGCTGGTAATCATAGCCGTCATAATCTCGATCAGCGGAGGCTGGTTTGCATGGACGATCGTGACGGCCGAGCAACCCTATTCGGCAGCTCATCACGGCATATTTCCGAAATGGCTAATGAAGAGCGACGGCAGCGACTCCCTGCAGCGTGCGCTGCTGGCATCGAGCGTCATAATGCAATGCTTTCTCTTTCTGGTGGTGATGGCTCAAGACGTCTATCTGTATGCTCTCAACATAACAGGCCTGATGGTGCTTCCTGCATATCTTTTCAGCGGACTCTTCCTCCTTAAGATAGCAAGAAAAGACTATAAGTGCGGCCTCCTCAGCGAGCACGCGAAGAGAGGCTATGCTCTCGCCCTCACCATAGGAATCTTCTGTACTGTATTCTGCCTATGGATGCTCTATGCCGCCGGTATCGGACTTCTGCTGCAGGCATTCGCGTTCTATCTTGTGGGGCTCCCGCTCTATAAGAGACAGAGAGTTAAAGATTAAAGATTAGAGATTAATATCGGATATCAAGATTAGATGATGAAGCAAAAGACCATATTGGGGGCCGTAATATCTATTGTTGCATTCACAGCCCACGGAGAGTATACCCTTAAGATCAGCCGGGGAAATTATCCGGAAGGAGTCAGGATCGAAAATGTCAACCGTAACGTCCCGGATTCTATATGGTATAAGAATGGCTGGACCAAGGATGGATGGTCGGCAGGTGACTATGGCAGCAGCAAGGACCTGGCTATATCTCCTTCCCATGTGGCGGAGGGAGTATGCGAGAATGCCCTCACACTGCCTTGCCTGAAGATAGAACAAGGAGAATGGCTGAACTGGGACGGATGCGAGGTATATCCCCTGTTCAGCGATACATATACGGTAGAGCTCAGGGAAAACGGCGCGGATGCATGGATCACGTCGGGAGAATTCACTGAATCAAAATCCTGCTGGAGCAGGCACATGATCGACCTGAGTCCATATTCCGGCAAAGAGATGGAGATACGGTTCGTCTGCCGCAGTGATTCGGGGTATATGCTCGCACTCAACAATATTTCCATAAAAAAACCTTCGGAACATTCTTTTGTATCGGTCAACCACACTCCGAAATTCTTTGCCGTCGGAGATCTTGATGACGGCTATGCACAGGCGGAAATAACAGTAATGAATACCGGTCTTACTGTTTCAGACGCTATTGTAGGCATCATGGTCGACGGTAACATTGTCTCCTCGCTTCAGGAAGACACTGAATGGCCTACAGGAGAATCACGGACGATCAGCATTCCGCTTCCTCTGGCACTTAACAAACGCGCCGAATACTCGATCACGATAGAGCCGGCAGGCGGAGAGATACTATCACTAAGCGAAAGTTTCGCCTACTGCACTTCATTCAAAAGGTATCTTTATGTAGACAAAGGCACAGGCATGTGGTGTAACGCATGTCCGGAGGGAACAATCGTCATGGAGGAGCTCAAGGAAACCTACGGAGATTCGATGATAGCGGTTGAGACACACAATGGTGACCCGCTTGCCGATGACGTATATTTTTCATGGCTCAGGTTCTACAGTATTCCACACCTTATGCTCAATCATATACAGACCACAAAAGGTGAGAATGCTTCCAGATTCGAGAAGCAGCTATGCGTGCCTACTGAGATGGGAATAGATATCACCGGACTCACAGTCAAGAGCAACGGAGACCTATGCGCGACGGCTTCGGTCAGAACCTCGGAATCATTCACCGCGACAGACCGCACATACCGCATAGGATATGTACTCACCCGCAATGTCAGCGGCGACGAACAAGTAGCGTATTATCAGAAAAACATATGTACGATTGCCGGATTCAGACAATATCATTATCTCCCTTCAAGAATGACTTACAGGATGTGCTATTTTCCTGACGTAACGATACCCTCCCAAGTTGCCACAATGTCGGAAAGTCCTGCGTTTACCGGCGTAAACGGAAGCCTTCCCGAATCATTGGAACCGGGAGAGAGCTACGACTGCGAATGGGACATACCCATTCCTGAGGGATTCGACAGTTTTGACGGACTCCGGCTCGTGGCATTTGTTCTGGATGCAGGAACACAGCAGATCATCAACAGCACAGCCATGCTTATAGATGACTGCGCCGGCATTGAGGTCATCACCGATGATGCTCCCGCTTCAAGGGGAGAACAGATATTCACGATAGAAGGCCGTAAAGTCGGTGGAGAACGGTCAACGCTTCTCCCGGGACTTTATATCATCAACGGAAAAAAGGTGATGAAAAAATGATATATTATTTCTCAGGCACACGCAATTCCCGATATGCCGCCATGCGGCTCGGCTCGCTGACCGGAGAGGATGTGCGTTTCATTCCTCAGGTGGATCCCTATCTGGAGAGCCCGGATGCGCAGGCTGACAGATCGATAGGGTTTGTTTTCCCGGTCTATGCATGGGGAGTCCCTCCCATTGTGCTCGATTTTATCAGACGTCTGCCGGAATCCATGATAGAAGATATCAGGAAAAGGCAACTCCCGGTGTGGTGTGTGGCCACTTGCGGCGATGAGACCGGTATGGCTGTCGACATGCTGCGTAAGGCGCTCGGCAGCCGCGGAGTATCTCTTGCGGGAGCATGGAGCTTGATCATGCCAAACGTATATGTACTTCTGCCCGGATTCGGGACAGACTCTCATGAAATCGAGACAAGGAAGCTGCACGACAGCATAGGGCGACTCGAATCCATTGCCGAGAGGGTAAATTCGGGAAGATGGGAAGAAGACGTGCATCTTGGGCCATGGCCGGGACTGAAGACGGCACTCGTCTATCCACTGTTCAGGAAATGGGGCGTCAACACACGGAAATGGCATTACACGGAAGCTTGCATAGGGTGTGGAAAATGCTCGATGGCGTGTCCTGTCGGGAATATAGCCATGATCGACGGAAGACCGAAATGGGGAAGCGACTGTACGAGCTGTTGTGCCTGCTATCATGTGTGTCCCACGCGGGCGGCTCAGTATGGCTCGGTGACCAGGCGAGCGGGACAGTACTTTTTTAAAGATTAAGAGAAGGTTTGCATAGCCCTACAAGGATGCGTGCTCACTGTGCCGCCTACTCTAAAAGTGTTAAAAAGCATATTTTTTAAGGGGAACAGGATAATTTTTTTGAAAAAGTTTTTGTGGATTCAAAAATAAGTATTAACTTTGCACCGTTTTTGAAAGCAAAACATGTT
>JAIECF010000132.1 GCA_029068655.1 Muribaculaceae bacterium
ATTATCCATTTTGATGACTTTTGCTTTATCCATTTTTATATGATTGAATCTGATTTTATATATCTATATTGAGCGCATAATACAAATTTAACTCACATAATTCTGCCAAATTGCTTCATCCTATGTGTTTTTACGCCCCAACATCGTAATTATAAACTTGGATTTATAATTTGCACATAATATATGTACAAAGAATCGTAGTTCATTCTGAGAAATACATTTCCTCAGAACAGCCGATAGATAGGCTAATGATACTGACAAGGTGCTTTGTTTGCCGTTGCCGTAATATTTGGCTGTTGCAATATCGAAATCTTATTCAGCCTTGAGCGAGAAATGACAATAGCTGAGGGGTTCGGATATTTGTTACCTCCCATTAGCACAGTTCGACTTCCACGGTTTTAATATACTATTTGTTTTGTTTTTCGAATTAGTATATATTATAGTCGATTCATTTCAGCTTCTGATGCCGCAGAACCTTTATACTTGCTTTTTCGAGGTTGGAAATTGTAGATAATGTTGAGTGATACGCCTCTACGGTCATAACTCTGCCGCTTATCAACGAAAACGCCATAAGTGTTCATAGTCCAGTCGTTGTTGGCTGTGTTGAAAATGTCGGTAGCAGACAGTTTGAGAGTGAGAGATTTATTCAGGAATGATTTGCCAACTGATGCGTCCATAGTGAACCATGAACCACAGAAGCGGTTAGTGTGCATATAGCCTTGTGAACTTCCGCTGATATTGGCAGTTATAGTCCACCCATGCGGCAGAGAGAAAGTGTTGTCAAAATAGTACGAGTATATCGGTTTGTTGTAACGGCTATTGTCAATGGTAAGCCACTGCCGGTACAACCCTGCTGTAACACTCGGAGTCCAAAAACGTATAGGCTGGCTCCACACAAGATACAGACTTAACGCCGAAACGTCGATATTCACAGGATGCATAAGTAATTGGAGATTGTCAGCGGGATATACCTGCTTGACAAATGCGTATGTATCAAGAGCGCGTAGACAGTCAGCTTGTAGCATGAAGCCTTTCCACATACCAAACAACTGGATATCATGCATTCTCTCATCATGCAGCCCGGGATTGCCGCCCTCAATCTCATGTTGGCCGGTGTAATTGAGAGAACCCGTGAGCTGCGAGTAAGGAGGCTTGACAGTAGCCATTTTATAGCTGATGCTTACCTGCGATTCTTCGTTAAATGAATAGGCGAGTGAAATATCGGGGGTAAGAGTGTGGTCGCAGCGGTTGATGTTTTCATCGCGCTTTCCGTTGACTTTGAAGTCATAGTCGACATATTCGTATCTCACACCAGCAGATAGGGAAAACTTACCGAACGTACGCGACCATGACGCATATATAGCGGCGGAAGTCTGTCGGGAATCAGTTAAAGAAGATGGTATATATTCGCTTATATCGGTATTCAGCATACGATAATCAAGAGAGGTATGTGTGTAACTGTCTTGCGTACCAACAGTAAATTCTCCATTCCAAAGTGGAAAATTCAGATATAGCTTACAAGCCCAAAGAGTTGAAGTCCGTTTATCCGTAGAGTTTACGGCAGGGATAGTAGATGCGGGGTAAATGGTAGCAACATCATTCGCATCGTATGCACTACGGAAATCACCGTCGAAATGAAGAAGATATTTGTCGGCAAAAGTATTTTCATAATAGAGAGAAGCAAGATGGCTATGAGCTCTTATACGCTTGTCAATATCACGAGCGATAGCCGAGTTATTGTCAAGCCATTCCGAGCCGGAGTTAGAAAAATCTCCACGTTCAGGATTGTAACGGTAATATGCACCAAACGATTGTGCTCCGTGAGAGTAGTTAAAACCACCCTTGACTACACCTGTTGTCGTCGGGAATGAATTGTGTTGGCTACTGCCCACAACCGTTTCTTTTCCGTCATAGACAAGAGTGTTAGTTGTAGTCCCTTTATTTACTGAATTATTGCGGTTTATCGTGCCGTTTACGAAAAATTCCCAATCGCCGGTACGATAACTCAAAGCGAGATAATCCATAACAGACCATTTACGACGGCGTTGGAGTTGAAACTGATCTGTCAAAGACAGCCCTTGCATGAAATTACGGCGCGTGGTGATTTTAAGAACTGCGCCTGTTGTACTTTCGTAAGCAGAGCCGGGGGCCATCAGCAGTTCTACTTTTTTCAAGTTGGAGGACAGTAAATGCTGTAACTCCATTTCGTCGCGCATCGGTCGTCCGTCAATATATATTTCAATATTGCTTTTACCAATAACGCTGACTGCGTTGTCAGTAACCTTAATCATCGGTAATTGAGCAAGCACATCGAGAGCGGTACCAAGTTCAGCGAGGTTGGAGCCGGGAATAGTTGATACGAGAGTTGAACCAACTAATTTAGTTGCCGGTTGTTTAGCGGTAACAATAACCTCTTGCAGCTCGTGTGTGAGGCTATCGGTCGCTTCTGCTTGCGCCATTACTGTTATCGCAAAAATGGTGCAAAATGTTGATGTTAGAATGCGAAGATTCATAATGTCGTTTACGGTTGTATGTCAGTTATTCGAGGATAGCGGTCAAGCAATCCTCACTTTTCTTTCAATGAATTGAAAAATTCGATTATTAGAGCTTTGTCAGGGCTATTGATGGAGAAGCCTCCGCTTTCAATGCGGCAGTTGACTGTCGGTGCCGTTATTACTGAGTCGTTGAATATGAAACCGATCCTTTTCCGATTCTGCTTTCCGTCGCGTCAGCCCACGTCTGCACCTTGTCTGCTTTAAGTTTTCCTTCGATTATTGCTATATCCGGCGATGTAACTGTGTCTAGCGACACCGCAGAGAAGTCCTTAGTGGTAACAATAGCCTTTCCTTCAATTTTATTCTTCGGAATATCGGCTACCAGATACCAGCCATTAACCCGATGCTCCGATGAGCAAGACCCGAGAATAAAGCACATGATGATGTAAAAGATTACTTTGGGCATAGGGTCACTTGTAATCGGTTTCGATTAAATCGACTACATCGGAGGCCGCAAATATCGGTTCGCCGGAATTTCCTGATATAGTGATGTCGCCTCCCATCTGCGCACTGAGGCTGCCCAACGGATTGTTGAGAAAGGCACGCTTGGCTTTCAGGAAACTTTTGCGATCTGTCTTCTCGTAATCGTCGGCAAGATAAACCGGAACAATTATCTTTGAGGTCTGCTGTATGCCTGTCGCTACGAAGCTATATTTATTATCGTCGGTTGATGCCTCAAGAATTACGCCCGGCAATCCACCGAGTTTCCACGGTCCATCAGAGAGTGGAATCTTTGGAGAGAACCATACTGTCCATTTTCTGCCGTGAAAATCGGTTGTGGCCTTGACACATTCATAGCCCAAAATGTTTTTGGTGGAATCCAAAATTTCCCAAGCCCATTCTTCAGAAGTCTCTTCGTAAACGTATTTGTCAAGAGCTGCGGAGTCATAGTAACGCAATGTATTGTCACTTATTGACTTTACTACATAATAGCTGCCATCCTTGCGTGGAATATCGTCATACCTACCGCTCAATGCTGCAGTCCGTGTCATTTCCGTTAATAGGTCCAGTCCTTCCGGCGTTGAGTTCAGCGAGTCGATATACTCGGTAATCGGCGAGTAAAACTTCGATTCCTTCGCATTGGCAAGCAACACATACTGATTCTTCACGTCAACTTTTCCATTTTTGAAATTAGGAGACATAGCAGTGTAGCTGACCTCAATGTCAGCGGTCTGTGCCATTGCAGCTATCGCCACAAAGCACATGATGAATGATGTAATTAGTCTTTTCATTTTCTTAGAGATATTGAGATTAAAAGTTCCCGTCCCCGAAGCCAACGTTGGCTCTCGAAAGATGAGAGTTGGTTGTATGTTGTATAGTTGTAAGTTCGTTGATTGAAGATGTTGCTCAAAGAGGCTGAAAGTTCCAGTCGCTTGTTGAGTTTGTATATCAGCTTTGTGTCTAACAGAAACACATTCTTGTAGTTATCTTCGGTAAGTTCGTTGCGGTAATGCTCTCCGCTTATGTGCCACTCCCATTTCTTATGCGGCATGATGTTGAGCAGTAACTCATTCTCCATGCTGCCAAGCCAGGAGGCGTTGCTACCGTTCATTGCCAGTCGGCTTGAAGCCCACTCGAACCGATAATCAAGACTGAGCCAACGGAGAGGAGCACCGTTGATTTTGGCTCCGACTGACCAAGAAGTGCCGACAGAATTTACCGCACTGTTCTCCGAGATAAGATGAGATTCGTGGCGACTGAATGAGCCGTTTACGTTTGCGCTGCCTCGCATGAAGTCAAGAGTCTTGCCGATGTTTCCGCTTGCCATAAGCATCTGCCCGTCGCTTTTTGCCGACGTGTAGGAATAGACCACATAGTCGCCGTAAAGCTGCTGTGCTAAGGTATAGGGATTGTGGCTCCACGACTGCATCACGAAAGTATTGGCGAATAGTCCGCGCCGGGTATGCTTGTAGGAGATATTAGCAGACACGTTCTGCGAAGTGGAATTGTAGAAATCATCCACACCACGGCGGAACGAGCGGTAGTTTGTCATCACATAGCCTGGTTGTATCATACTCAGATCCATCGGCGACCGACCTGTGCCACCATGCACTCCCATCGAGAAGCGGTTGTTTGGTTTCCAGTTCAAGCTCAGCGACGGTGAGAAATATACCTCGCTGCGGTTGGCGATAGCCTTGTCAAATGTATAGTGAGCGAAACTGACGGGAGCATTGAGCGAGAAATTCACCCGCTTTACCCAATACTCGAATTTCGGAGTGGCATATACAGTGAAATAATTTGTGTTCAGCACATTCGTTGTTGTGCCGGGAATTTCCTCGGGCATATCGGGCAATTCAGTGTTGAGGGTACGAAAATATCCCTTGACACCTCCTTCAAGACTGATTGTAATACCCTTGACGGAAAAGGCGTAAGCAGCACTTTCGTTGGTATAAAAAGCATGGTCTTTTACCTGCTGGCGCATTGTACCGTCATTTATTGATACGGAAAGGGTCTGAGGGAGTGACTCCCATTCGTTCTTGCTTATGAAGGTTACGAGATGTTTACCGTTGAAACGCTTGATGATTTTGAAATCATTGCCTACATAGTAGTCAGGAAGTGACGCTGTCTGGTCGTTTGGCAATGAGCCTGTAACGCCGAGGCGCACATCATCCCAGTCGATATTGGTTTTCAGCGTGTTGTTGATGAACGCTGTCTTTTGGTTAAGCTCATAGATGAACTTGCCCGACAGCGAGTTTGAGCGGTCAACGCCGTTGCGGTCTTCGGTAACAACACGGTTACCGTCGTTGAGGAAGTATGTCGTTACGTTTGCCACCTCTGCGGTGATACGGTTGAACGAATAGTCGATCTGTGTCTTGAACTCTCCACGCCCGAGTTTCCATAATGCATTGGTTGAGACGAGAGCCGAGCGGTTGAACAGCGTGCGTTTACGGCTGAGATTAGGCACTCCGGGGAGCGACACTCCGACATAACGGTTTAGGTCGGTTCCTCGTCGGGAGGCAAAGAAATCTGTAGCCTGAGCCGAGAGGTCTTCACCGATATTGTTTGTCTTGAAAGTCGTTATATTCTGGAAATTGGGCATTATTGCCATAGTAAACAGCTCGCTATCCCATATTGCGCCGTCGGGCTGCCATGAGTAGCCGCCTCCGGCATCGCCGTGGAATGACCACGTTGCCTTAGCCTTGTTTTTCAGTTTCAGGTTTATGGCAGCTTTGTCGGAGAATGATATGCCCGACAGCACCTGCATCGGCTGATGGTTCTCCATGACTTCGACCGCGCCCACATCCTCGTGACTTATGCCGTTGGTGGCAATGCCATATTTACCGCCGAGGAGGTCAGAACCCTCAATATAGAACTTGTTGATGTCCTCGCCCTGATACTGTATCTTGCCGGAACTCTCCACATTGATACCGGGCATTCGTTTGAGCACATCTCCGATAGAGCGGTCCTGTGCTTGTGCAAAGCTACCGACACTGTAGGTTATTGTGTCGCCTTGCTCCCTTATACGGTCTGCCTTGACTGTCACTTCTTTTAGAAGTGTTGTTCCTTGTTCAAGTAAGACTGTGAGCGGAAAGGAAACACTGTCAAGCGAGATTGACTGCTTGGCGAAACCCATCATCGACACCTCAAGGCGACAGCCTTCTGCCGAAGGCACACTCATCTCGAAACTACCGTTTGACTTTGATGATGTGAATTTCTTGATTTTGCCGTCAGAACCCTTGACAATGACAGATGCACCGCCAAGTGGTTCTTTAGCCTCTTTGTCCAGCACTGTTCCAGTCACATTGACCTGTGCTATGGCAGTTATTGTAAAGAACAAGAACTGCAAATATAATATTAGCCGATTCATTGTTCATGTGGATAGTCGGTTTCTTCAAAATCATAATTGGTATGAGGAATAATATCCCGCTTTTTCAGGTATGGATTACTTATTCCGTACATACCAGATGAAACAATCTTATAATGAATATCCTCATGTAACCACTTCCATTTAACCGGCAATGACTTTTCTCTTGTCGTTGTGAAACGGTTACCCGCGTCATAATCAAAGTATTCCACGTCGCCAATACCTTCAGTTCGCAATGACAACACATCGTATATATAATGTCTCTTCGTATCCTGAGCCTTAAGAATCAAGCCTGGTAAGCCACATAGTTTCCAGGGACCTTCCTGAACTGGAATATCAGGACAGAACCATGCCTCCCATCTTCTTCCACGGAAATCTGACACTGCAAGAATACATTCATAACCCATTATATTCATCACGGAATCGGCAATTTCCCACTCCGGTTTTTCAATATCCTCATCAATTATCCAATTACACAAATCAAACCTATCATGTACCCTTATCTTGCCATCTGGATAGTTCTTGAACAAAGCATCTTTGGGCAAATTCGCCACGCTTTTCCATAATTCATCATTTTGCAGTTTCATCATGACAAAATCCCTGTTGCGGTATTCCAAGGAATCGGTATACTTAAGTTCTGCGCTGTAAAATGCACTAACAGTCTTTCCAATCTTTAGAGTCAATATATCATCCTTATAATCGTTATACATGTCAAGGGTATCTCTCACCATATGACGTTTATATCTGACTTCAAGGATGGCCGGCTCAAGCTTCTTCTCAATTATGATTCGAGCATGAGACACAATGGGCATAAACATTATAGCCATCATATAGACTACAATAACTGGAGTCTTCAAAATTATATAACTCAAAATTCTTTTCATTTATGATAATCGGTTTTTCAGTATACACGGAGTTTTATCAATTCCGTGATAGAATTCGCTTCCTACGGTATTGCAGGCATATAAAAACTCCTTTACTCTATTATTTCTCATAATTTGGAAAATTTTAGTTTTTCAAAATTACTGATTTATCCCATACTCCAATGCACACAAAGGTGTGCATTAATGGTTTCAGAAAGCATTTGCACACAAAAGTGTGCATGAAATAGAGTTGAAAAAGGGTAATTTTGCCACATATAAAATAATATATGGAAATATTAGGAGGACTTTCAACTGATTTGAAAGATAAAATTGCCACTACTAAGGTCGTAATTATAGGTAAAGAAGCAACTGGGTTGATTACCCGGGCAATAAGACGTATGGGATTTATTGACGTTACCGAAACATCAGAATTTCTCAATCTCTCCAAATGTGATATTGTAATCTGCACCTGCACTGATAAAGAAAATTGCAGGACTGTAATTACACATTATAATAATGCAGGAGTGCCGGTAATATGTGCCTTTAATTTCGGAATCGGAGCATGTGTCACTGTTGTCAAGCCGGATAATAGTTTGCCACATTTCTTAGATGATAAAGCAGAAAACAATACTATTAAAAGCATGCTTGAATATACAAACGGCTACAGTAAATTCTGGCATATACCTCACAACAATTGGTTGGACGAGGCTATGAAATATATATGCACTCCAGAAGTCAGGACTTCAATCGGTGAATATACAATGACGGCTATGGTGGCACATCTGCTTATTGCGACGGTAGCAGGGAACAAAGTCAAGACATATCCCAAATTTTATCTCTCTACCATTGCAAACGATGTCGATTAAAGGAGTTTGTAATTTGTAGCGTAAGAAATTGCCTCTGAAATATTATTGACCTCTAACTTCTCGAACAGTCTGCGACGCGCAGACTTGACTGAATCAACAGCCCTATGGATTCGTTCAGCGATGTCGGTTATCGTCAATCCCTGCATGGAAAGTGTCAAAATCTCCTTCTCTGTCTCATTTAACATCGGCGTAGTACGCTTCTCCCAGCGGTGGAAATCCGAATCATATTCCCAGTATTCAGATTTGCCACGGCAGTGCATCGTTATGTGTCCAGGATTGGAATGAGTTGATAAGGATACCACCGACAGTCCAAGCCAAACAGAACCGTCAGGCTGACAGGCAAGGGCTGTGAGCTTATGGTTTATGAGGATTTTCTCACGTCCATTTACCAAGTGGAAATCGTAGGAGATCGTGTATTTCAACTTCTCCTCTAAAGGAACATCGTTGATGAACGAGAATCCGGCCTTGTTTATCTCAAGAAGCATGTCCACTTCATCAGCCGGGACATGATCTATATAGAACTGATAGCCCTCGCTTTTAACAGCGTCAGCCGACATTCCACAAAGAAAAAGAGGATTAGGCGAGACATACAGGAAGTTCTTGCGGAAATAGTCGATTATACAGACACTCTGGTAAGTGGTGTTTGCGAATGCATCGGCTGTACGCACGAAATTTTCGGCAAGCCCATAATCGGGTTCGCCATGCACAGCGTTTCCGGAATAGAAAAAGTCATTTACTCTTTTATCTCTCATAGTGCGTAAAAATGAGGTACGTTTTACAAATTTACGCATAAATGAGGGAAAATAGTATCGCCTTCTCTGATAAATTGTCTCGGAGAAGGCGAATTATAAACTTGGATTTATATTTTACGAGGAATTACTGCTTCAACAATGCTTTTTTGATGCGGCAAAGAGTAATCGGATCTATCTGGAGATACTCTGCTATCTCTTTCTGTGGAACGTCCTGCTCAATCTGCGGATGCTCATGGATGAGATCAAGGTAACGTTCCCTTGCAGTCTTCGCGTATAAGGCATAATATCGGTTTGCCAATGAGACATACGCTGACTGCATAAAAAGGCGTCCCTGCCGTCCTGCTTCTATATCCTCCTCAAACAGTTTTGGAAGTATGGTGGCATCAATGATCCACGCTTCAGAGTTTTTTCCGGCAACTATATCGAACATAGCAGGCGCATTGTCCATACAGGATGGATAATCACCTACCAAGGCTTCGGGAAATGCAAAACCGCCTATCTTATCGGTCCCGTCCACTGTATATTTGAAGTATCCGGACTTTACATAGCCACAAATATTGGTAGGTTCACCCTTGCGGCAAAGACACTCACCTTTTTTCAACGACACAAGTTTGCCACGGCTTTCTATCAAGTCGTGCCAGAATTGAATGTCAAGCCCTTCAAGATGTGTGTTGAAGTGTCGTTTCATGGTGCAAAGTTACTAAATATTTCTAAAATATGAAAGACAGTTTATCAGTCTGATAGATGGTTGAATGATTGACTCGATATAAATCAACGGATTACCAATAGCTGTAATTTTCTCCCTAAGGATGATTGGATAATCTCATATTAGAGCAAAGTTACCGATTTTTTTATTAACTTTGCATTATGGAAGCAGCAAACAAAATTATAGCCAAATGCTCTGAAGGAAGAATTGGAAGGATCTTCAGTTGTCGCAAAATTTGCGACAACTGTACCATAGGAACGTAATGAAAACATGAAATCATGAAAATATACGATTATTTATCCAGTCATATCGTGTCTTGCGGCCTGGCCGTAGGATTGTCTCTGTCGCTATTCTGTGTTGATGCAGATGCACAGGTCAGTTTTGGAACTACGGAAAAGTTTAATGATGGATGGCTGTTCCAATTAGGTGACGAAGGAGATTCCTTTAAACCGGAATACGCTGACTCTACATGGCGCCACCTTTCTTTGCCTCACGACTGGAGCATTGAAGGAACGTATTCTCCCGACCTTGCGAGCGGCACCGGTTATCTGCCTGGTGGAATCGCATGGTATCGCAAGCATTTCAACCATAACGCAAGCAATGCTCCTGAAAAGACCTACATCTATTTTGAAGGAGTCTACAACAGAAGCGATGTATACGTTAACGGTCATCATCTAGGTCATCGTCCGAATGGTTACTCATCTTTTATGTATGACCTGACACCGTATCTTAAAGACGGGGATAATGTCTTATCTGTGCGTGTAGACCATAGTCGATATGCGGACTCCAGATACTATACCGGTTCCGGAATATACCGTGACGTATATTTAGTCAAGGCCCCTTTCACACATATAGCCCAATGGGGTATCGGTTTCGAAACGGAATCGGTTAAGGGGAAAAAGGCCAAAGTAAAAACGCAAGTTGCAATTGAGAATCCGGTAGATGGACTGACGGTTAAGACTTCCTTAGTGGATGACGCGGGGAAGACGGTGGCACAAACCACAAAGAAGGCCTCCGACAGTGTCACCTTTTCAATGGAAGTACCCGAAGCCAAGCTATGGAGTCTTGAAACTCCTTATCTATATACTCTCCGTACGGATCTCATGAAAGATGGGAAAACTATTGATTCATCGGAATTCCCGGTCGGCATACGCACCCTCGGTTTTGATCCGGATTCAGGATTCTCTCTTAATGGGAAAAACATGAAGGTGAAGGGTGTCTGCATTCATCATGATGCCGGCGCACTCGGGGCAGTGGTGCCTGAAGAGGTATGGGAACGAAGATTGAGAAATCTAAAGAAACTTGGCGTTAACGCTTTGCGTATGAGTCACAATCCTCAGGCTCCGATGGTGTATGACATTGCTGACAGGATAGGTCTGCTTATCATGGATGAGGCGAGCGATGAATGGGAGTTCCCGAAACGCAAATGGATCAAGGGTTGGAATAAAGGGGAACCGGGCTATGACGGCAGTTTTGACTTTTTTGAGGAGTGGATAGACCGCGATGTGGCCGATATGGTACGTCGCGACCGTAACCATCCATCAGTCTTTCTGTGGAGTATAGGCAATGAGGTGGATTATCCCAACGATCCTTATTCTCATCCTGTCCTCGACGGAAACAATTCGGCGATCTCCCAGCCAATGTATGGCGGATACAATCCTGATGCCCCCGACGCAATGCGGATCGGAGAGATCGCGAAAAGGCTTACCAAGGTTGTCAAGGAGATAGACACATCCCGGCCAACGACCGGAGCGCTTGCAGGCGTTGTGATGTCCAATGAAACTGCTTATCCCGAGGCTGTGGATATAGTCGGATACAACTATACGGAAGACAGATATGACCTTGATCATAAGACGTATCCTGACCGCGTAATCTACGGAAGCGAGAACCGGTCGGATTATAATGCCTGGAAGGCTGTGCGCGACAAGGATTTTATTTTCGGTCAGTTTATCTGGACCGGCATTGACTATCTCGGAGAATCGGGAGCGTGGCCTTCACGAGGCCTATACACTGGTCTCCTTGATTTTGCCGGCGATCCCAAACCACGAGGCCGGTTCAGGGCTTCGCTCTGGAGCGATAGCCCGGTGACTTATATTGGAACTTATCCCAAACCAAGGCGAGGAGACTGGCTTTCGATTGACGCATGGGACAGCTGGAATTATGAACCCGGCGAGGAAATAAGGGTGGTCTGCTATACCAACTCTCCCAAAGCACGTCTGCTGCTTGACGGTGAAGTCGTCGGCGAAGTGAAGGATATGGACGACGAAACCGGTATCATCCACTGGGACATTCCGTTTACTCCCGGAAAGCTAATGGCTGAAGGAATAGGGGAGGACGGAAATGTAGAGTCATCCTATACCATAATCACTTCGGGCAGACCTTACGCGATTACTGTATCTTCAGACAGGGATTCATTTAAGACGCCTGGTGAGGTGGCGCACGTCTACATCAACATAGTTGATGAAAACGGAAATCCTGTGAAGCTCGCAGACAACGAGGTGACTGTTAGGATAAGTGGTCCGGCACAATTGCTTGCGCTTGAATCGGGAGACAACACTGACATGGGAAATTACCGCGACAACCGTCAAAGAGTCTATCATGGGAAATTATTGGGCTATGTAAAGGCTAAGGAAGCCGGTACGGTTACGATAACTCTCACTTCCCCACTCTTGAAGCCCGCAACCCTGAAGTTTAATTGAACCTTCATATAAACGTCCCAATCCACCTTGCGGAGATTGGGACGTCTACATTAATGTCTTCTGACTGCAGCTTCATTCCTTACTGAATCTTGAATTATCCATATTCTTCTCAATTCTCGGAGTTCTGAATAGCTTGCCGGTATTGAACTTATATGTGATCCCTATTATTGCATTCACATATGTTTTAGTGTACGACAGACGGTTGTATCCGGATGATTCGGTTCTGATTCTGTTTATTCTTTGCAGCATATCCTCCACTCGTATTGACAACGACCAGTGTTTCCCGAATTGTTTCTGTAATGTGGGATTCAGGTTAAGAATCGGGAACACCGTGATGTTGCCTATCTTCATCCCGGTATTATAGAAACAGCTCATATAACCGAGTCGGTTGTAAATGCGGTGATACGTGCATTTACATTAGGAATCGAATCTGAATCCAATATGATTCCCTTCACTGCCTCCGATCGGAGAATACCATGTGAGATTAATAGAAGCAAAAATGCTGATATTGATCGTATCATAAGTTTATTCGTTTTTTTGTGACAACTGTAAATTTTCGACGGCTACCGTTCTTGCATCATGAAGATAATAAGTTATGAAATCTATATTGTCAGTGTTTCCAAAATCTGTTCTCCAGAATATACAGTAGGGATATTCCTCCCACCATTTTCCTTTCTTAGGTATCGTGGTGCAGATATGAAAAACCGCGATGTTCCTACCTTTGTATGATATTCGTTGGAGCAAAACGAACTGCCTGTCCTTCTTACTGTAGCGTACGTTGGAATATACTGAACCCTGGGGACCGTTTTCCCATCCAGAGTTCTCTATATGAGTGTCAATATCTCCGAATATGCGAGCGTATTCCTTACTATAGGCAGGTATGGATTCGTCGTGTAGAGATATTTCAGCTGTAGGCTTTAATGGTTTTGCCTGGTGATATTCCGCAAAAAGCAGTTTTCTGGAAAGGTTGTAAAAATAGATGGAATCCACCACTATCTCCGGAAACTTCCTTAGCGCCTTTGCAAGATAATCCGGGAATTTTGGATAGGCTGAAATCTGTTTATCAGTCTGAAGCAAGACAGTATCGGTGACCCACCATTCAAATCCGAATCCTAATTCAAGTCCGGATGAACTTCTTGCATTTCCATTTCTTGGATCGACATTCCAGACCTGTCTGGAAAATGGTGGTAATCCAGTGGCGATTCTGTTAAAGATCTCTCGCGATGAGGTGCAGCTTGAGAGTAGGACTAAGGTAAAGCTTATGACCGATAAATAAAAAACAGACTTTTTCCGTATCATAGAGATCAGTTTTATTGGTTATGGTGCAAAATTACCAATAAAGCTAATCCTATAGTCTTAGTATAACCTCCTTTAGTCTTAGTTAGTCTTAGTTTTTACCCGCATTCACTGAAGGTGGCGACATTTATCACTCCAAATACGGCAAGTGACTCATAAATGTGGAATTTAAGGGGTGGCATAACCACTTCATCAGCCGTTGAGAATAGGATTTTCATTAATGACCTCCAAAGTGTGGGAAGTAAACAATAAAATGCGAAATAAAAAACGTGTAAATTTAAAGTCTAACTTTAGATTTACACGTTTTTTTATTTAGTGTTTGTAATGTTTCTTATATTTATAATGTTAGGCGGAATATAATCTCCGTCATATACGACATACGTATCTTTTAAATTTTTACCAATAAGGTCCTTCAGATAATTGAGATTGCGGACAAAAGATTTTAAGGAAAGCCTTCGGATCAAGCCGTATGCTTTCTCTCAGTGCTACATCCTCAAGATTATATTTGGCATAGTCATTAAATATATGACGGCATAATGTGGATTTACCGGATTGCCTTGGCCCTGTGACAACTACAACAGGATAATATTTAGCGCCTCGCTCAACAGAGGGTGTAATCATTCGATAGATATATTCCATAATTGTTATGTGCAAATTTAAAGTGCGATTTTAAATTTGCACAAAATTAAGCCTTTTTTTAGTAATATGCAAATTATATTGTATTTTAGGCTCTGGACGAACCTCCCTATCAGAACAGTCGGGTAACTGCGGTGACGTTTCTGATGGGGGAATTTTTCGTTGTAATGCATAACGGGAAGGATTATCGAGAGTATATGTCTTGATGCTTACGCGTGGCTGCAACGACCTGACAGCCATTGGGCGACTAAATAAGGCTTGCTGAAAATTACCCAAAATTTTATTTAGCTACGTCGGAATATCAAATAATTATCCCAAAACCGTGTACCCAGTTCCTAATTTATTCGTAATAAATCAGTTTATTTCATAATTGCAGAGGAAGCACCAGATTGTTCTCCCACTTCATTACCTTGCAGTACTTTTTTCCCATAGCCTAAAGTATATGTCACAGAAAGGTTCAACCGACGATGAAAGTTATTGCCTTCGACATAACGTGTCTCTGAATATAAAGGTGTTGACAATGTATTTGTGGCACATAGCCAGTCGCTACGGAACATATTCATTGTGCTGATACGGATATTCAAGTTGGAACGACTCCAGCCTGCTATAATCTGATAGAAATCCCGGTCTTTATAAATTACACCACGATTGCCTTGAACTGTCAGGTTCCGTGTCTGATATGACGCTTGAAAATAGAAGTTCCCAAGATAGTAAGTCGCAGAAGTATTACATGTAAAAGGAGTACGTGTGATGTCGAATAGCCCGGTCATACGATAAAAAGATACAGACGGTGAGGCCGAAAGCTGTAAGCTACTGTTCAAAAGCTTGTAATTGAAAGAGAGACCAATCTGAGTCCTGTTATAGTTGCCGTCAGTTTCATAACCCCGCAGTAAGGCCGTTCCATCGTTGAATGGTGTGTAAACAGGCACATATAGATTATATTCTCCAAAATACTGGGTAAAGGCCGAAGCTGAGAATTTATTAGACGGCATCCAGTTATATGACAGATTGAATGTAATCTGACGAGATAGACCTATATTGGGATTACCGGTATAGTACATGAGTTCGTTTTGCTGAAGTATATTGGGAGTTTTCTCACTTGCACCGGGATAGTTTGCACCGAAGTGGAAGTAAGCGCGAAGCGAATGATTTTGCACTGGAGAAAAGCCCACAGATACATTTACAAGTGGATAAACCTCGGATATGGATTGTTCATTGATTTTGTTTCTCTCCCATTGAAGAGCAACGTCAGTGCTGATATTCCATTTATTGTTGGAAAAATTGTAACCGAGTGCACCACCGGCAAATGTATCAGAAAAAGCGTTTTCATATGGTGAAGATCCGAAATAACTTACATCATTTGAGGTTGAGCCACACCATGCCCGTAAAAAGGCATTTTGTCGGTCGGTGATTACCTTGTATAGAGTAGCACTTCCTCTTAATTGCCAGACGTTTTCCTCTGATTCATTCACAATACCATCGTTTTCAGTAGAGGTCTTATAACGATAAGAATAATCCGTATGTCCGTAATTTATTCCCGGAGTATCAGCATCGCAAGCCGGTACATCGCCGCATAATGCGAGCGGAAAAGCTGTTCTATGTCATCTTTTGTCGTCATACATATATAATACCCCTCACTCGCGAAAAAACTAACCTCTGAATGGATAATTTTTTCAACTATGTGAATAAATCGTCCATTGTCAGCTCACTGTGCACTATGCTCCATGCTGTTGGATTGGATAATCCATATGTTGTGACAAATGTCTGCACCACCGCTTTCGTTGTTTTGGTAATCTCTTGAAACAGCCAGAGACGCTCCCGGACTTTTTTTTCATACTCTTTTGTGATCTTAAACTTATTGGTGCTGAATTTCATCTCAAAGAGATGTATGATTCGGTCTGCGCGTTCAATAACCATATCAACCTGAGCCCCTGAGGTCATATCGTTTTTATCTGCTACATGCCGCCATGTCGAGACAGATGTTGCCATTCCCCCGATACCCAGACCTTTTTTTATCTGCTCATGATGTTCAAGACAGATGAGTTCAAATGTAAGTCCCATCCATGAGAGAATGGATTGGGAGGATATGTTATGGGTCCACCACTGACAGTCCCGGGTTCCATCAGATTCGAGGAACTTATAATAGAATAAGGTATAGAAATCGATAAGGCGGTAAACGCTGTCTTTTTTCTTGTTGCCGTATTGCAGTCGTTTGTCTATGAAATCGCTGCGTTCCAGATTCTTCAGAATCCCGGTTAATGTGCTTCCTGAAATCTTGGTTTTCTCCGATATTTCCTTACGGGTCAGTCCCGACTTGTTTTCTGCAAGAACCTTGACCACGTTGACATAAGTCTGTGCATTGGAGAACAGCGCATTGTACAATTCATCAAACTCCATTCTCAATTTGCCACGAGGATCGAAACAAAGACGGTCAATATTTTGAGCGACACTCTCACGGGGCTCCAACAGACTGAGGTAATAAGGTACACCACCTGTAAGCATATAAAACTGTAGTGTCTGATAGCGGTCTTTCGGAAAGCGGCGTTTGACAAGGTATTCCTCGGTTTCACCCAACGTAAATGGTCGAAGATATATGCTCTCTGTAATACGATTGTGGAGTCCTCCTTGGTTTTCAATAAGATTCTCAACCATCCATGAAGTTGAGGAGCCTGTGGCAACGAATAGAATGTCTTCCTGACTGGCGGCCCAACTATTCCAGAAATATTCCAATGAGCTTACAAAATCAGACCGCTGGGTATCAATCCAAGGCATTTCATCAAAGAACACCACTTTTTTCCTGTCGGACGGTAGGGATTCAAGGTATTCTTCAAGTGCATCGAAAGCATCACTCCAGGAAATCAATTCGTTGATTCTGACTTTTGCATATTTCTTTAAGGCTTTAGCAAAATTAGCTAATTGCGCCTTGCTTGAAAGTTTATGTCCACCAACAAACTTGAAGTCATATTTCTTATTGAAAAACTGCTCAATAAGAAAAGTCTTACCTATGCGTCTGCGACCATACACAATCACAAATTCAGATTGGTCCGATTGCAGACATCTTTCAAGCTGTCCACACTCTTTATGCCTTGCGATAAGTTTATTCGTCATGATTTACTTTTTTAGACTGCAAAATTACGAAAAGAAGACGATATTTACAAATGAGTTTTACCCAAACATCTGTATAAAATACAACATTTGGGTAAAACTCGATAATAAAAACTTAAAGGATATGACTAAAACGATTGATTATTTTAAGACCATTATTGGTTTCGATATAGTAAAATTCACTAAACAACATAAAACTTGACTCTACCGATGATTTTTCTCCCTGCTAATGTCACCTTGAAGTCGTGATGACTTCCTCACAAATCTAACCTTAACGGCCATTAGTTTCAGCAACCTAACAGCTGCACCGGTGCACGTTCTCTCCCTCTCCGGCATAAGGACTATACCACGAGCTCATCACGGCTATATCGCAGATCCTTTCTGTCAATCTCTCTCGATTCAATGTAGGCACCGGACACGGACAGAAACGCGAATGGGAGGTAGGAAACAAATCCCCCTATGATGATCTTGACACCATAATGTCAGGAACAAGAATGTCTATGTAAAAATGGTGAAGTCCTCGACATAATTGCCGAGGACTTTACTTTAGTATGAAAAACTGTCATTATTTCAAAATATATGTTCACTTTATTATTTTATTTTTTCGAGGATTGTGTGGAGTTGGTTAAAATCAGTGCTTTCCGCAAGATTTGAACCTAGTACGGATAATTTTCCATTCCGATCAATTATAGCATAACACGGTATGGAGAGAATGTTGTCTGAGTTCCCGAATGTTGAGTAGACCTCTTGTTTTATATCCGGATTAATCATTATATGATGACCTTTTAGGTCGTAATAATTAACCATACTTTTCCATTTCTCTTCAATATCATCCTGCTCATCCACAGAAATGTATAGAAGCTGTATTTCATTTTTGTCTGCATACTCCTGAAGAGGTTTTACATGCTCAAAACTTTTGCGGCATGGACCGCACCATGTCGCCCATACGTCAATAAGTACAGCTTTTCCTTTGTAAGAGGTAAACAGTTGGTCTAATGCTTTAAGCGATGAATTATCAAGAAATACTATTCCTTCCGAAGACTTCGGAGAGTTAAATGCTAAATTAGCCTCCACCTTTTTATCAAGAAATGGTATAATACCACTATTCGGGAAAAGTGACTTAAACTTCTCAGTGAGAGACGGGGCTCTTGGATTGAATGTGTTTTCGTCACCATCTTTATACAGTATGAGTCCTAATGCAGCTTCTGCTGCTTTACCGCTAAGTGCATTAAGGATATGTTCGCTTCTTAACTGTAATAATGAATCGGGAGAAATTCTTCCAGGATTTACATCCTGAAAAAAGAAATTATGCATGATGTCCCCAAAATAAGGAGATCGAGCATTCTCAGAATTGTTAATGTCAATTTCATCCCTCATGCAAGCAAGTTCTTTTTCCCATATTGCATGTTTATTGTTACGTCTTGCTTCATTGTAGCATATCTGTAAGACCATAAGTTCACACAATCTTGCATCGCGGCGAGCTGCATCTGCAATCTCAGGACTCATTCCGTTATATTGGACAAAAAGGCTGTCTTTCAAGACTTCAAGCTTTGCCGAAACAGATTCTGGAATCGTATCTGAATATATGCCCAATTGATCTTTACCTCCTGTTGCCAAAGAGAACCACACGTCATAGATCTTGTCATCAATATCAGTAGCATTTCCGTCAAGATGATTTCCGGAAGGTGTTGAGACAATAACCTTATCGTCAGATAACGGATCAATCGAAACTTCAGTAACACCGGGCATTACATAAAACGATTTGTATGCATTTGGCAATTTTCGATTAGGGTCGTTTGCTAAAATCATCATCCTCTCAATTCCATCGGTAGGTATTTTCAAGACAAAGACACTGTCGGAACTGAGTTTGATGGGAGTGAATGTGCTTAGCCATACTCCATTATAGCTGCGATGATAAGATAAGTCATATCCATCGACATTTTTAGCAGTAACTATTACTGAGGACTCTTGCTGTTGAGCGTTGCAAATAAAGCCTGCTGGTACCAGCCACACCAAAAGTAGGCAAAATCTCATAACTGAAGTGATTCTCGTACTAAAGTTGTTTAATTAATCAACAAGTATTTAGAATGACATCTCCTTGACGGGAATGGCCTCAAAATATATGTAATCTGAGAGATTATATTCCTCTTTCCATTTGGATGGCTGAATCTTTGAGAATCTAAGTCCGCATATGTCAAGTCCTTCAAGAATCTGACCATTACCTAATTCTATTTTATGGTGGATGCCATCAGAGTATCCTACCAAAGGGATTGTGTCGTTCATGTTAAATTTCCATCCATAATCACACCCGATCAAGATATGATTGTCGGTTACTACCGATGCAGTCATACGCGGTGCGCCGGGAGAAATACGCATAAATGAGAAGGATACATCGATTGAATCCTTGGGAATAGCTGTAAAAGTGATTTTTGTCGAATCCGGTTCTATACGTTTATATCCGATCATTTTACGTTTGTTTTTACTTCCACTACACTCAACCATCCATATCTCATAGTATTTAGCCTTGAGAGAATCAGCATAAAGTGTGGCTATCACTTGAGACGCATCCAAAGCCTTAAGAATCCCGGCAATCTCGAGATTCTCGGAATGTTCTTGAAATTTCAAAGTAATTGTGTCGGTCTGGCCGAACATTGACAGGCATCCGCAGATGCAGATTGTCAAAAGATAAAAGTTTTTTTTTCTCATATAAATCATGTATAAATTTCGGTGTTAAATTTGCACAAATCAATTATTTTCAAATGATTGCCAATTCTATTTATAGCGATTTAAGAATTCGGGGAGTTCCGGCGATAGGTACCGTGGCACGCCATCTTTTGTTAATGATGTCGCTGTCTTTGAAATGCTCACTCATGAATTCACTCACTCTCGCCTCCGTCATATACTCCTTTACTGTATGAATATATAGCAATTGCGACTATAGCCTTGCTCCAAAAATCTATTGCGCATTACCATGGAGCTTGAATATCGAAGGATTCTTCACATCTTTGTAATGTATGCGCATTGTGGCATCGAACGGACCCTTTTCTTCCGGAACCTTTAGCTTGAAATCAACGGATATAAGCATTCCGGGTTCTATGGAATCACGCGATGCGTTGCATTCGCTGACGAGACTATCTCCTTCTATACTCTCTATTCTTGCGCCTCTCACTCTGTCAAAATTCCTTATAACCGTGGCATGCTGAACTTTCTTCCCCTCCGGGAAATTTCCCATGTCATATACTTCAATGATGTTACTCCTATCATCAATCTGATATATAGGAATTGATTCGATGATTCCCAGAGTGCCATTGTTAGAAGATGATAATGAGTCAGAGCACGGCATGGAAGATGCGCCATTAGCATTTAGAATAGAGTCCATTTTCTGTTTCAACTTTCCCTTGCTATAACCACCCCACAAGTCCTTGATTGTGCCATCGGGAGCTATGACCCAAAAAGTAGGATACATATTGGTTCCCAATCTTTTGAAAATACCGTAGTCTACCTGTCCTTCATTCCAATTGTTACCCGTCAGATGAAGCTCTTCAGATGCTTTTCGCCATATATTCTCCGGATCAACCGACAGACTGATAAGCTCAAGAGTCTCTGGATATTTCTCCTTAAGCTCATGGAGTTCGGGCAATTCCCGAATGCATGGACCGCATGCTGAATTCCATAAATCGACCAGACACCATTTCCCCTCAAATTCTGAAAGCTTATGAGCATTTCCATCAATATCATGGAAGTCAGTATCGGGAAACCTGTCGCCAACCTCTATAAGTGATTCCGGATATAGATGACCGTATAATGCCCTTCCCTCCGGTGAATTCTTTAATGAATCATCGAGAGTAGAATACATTGACTTTATGTCTTTATTGTCAATCTTTAAATGATTTGAAGTCCTGGCAAAATCCAAGGCTTGTCCGAGCCATACAGTACCTACAGGACGCGTCTTGAGAAGTTCAAGATCACGCAGTCGTATCAATCGGCTTAGGGAATCCATCGCCTGGGTGGCAGCTTTGTTTTTCCTCTTATAATATTCTATATGTGCCATCTGACGTTCCTTCCAAAGATCCTTGCTGTTGTGGATGAAGAGTTCGTAGTCTGCCTGTTCCGGGACACTACTCTTCACAGGCCAAGTGAACATATAGTTGTCTTCTGCATCTATCTCAACTTTTGCACCCGGAGTCAGGTAGAGATTGTGCTTCATAATTGGAAACTCAGGATAATCAATCATGAGGGAGTATATCGTCAATCCTTCTTCGACGGGTATCTCAAACCTGAATTGACCGTTTTCAATGGTGTCGGCAGCTACAAGGTCACCGACTCCCTCTTCAAACTTGAATAATCTTACTATTTCCTCTTCCGGAAGTGCGTTACCATGACCGGAGATCACTGCTACGCTCTTTTTGGAATCTTCTGTTTTTTCTTCGTCATGTAGCCATGCCTGTTCATCATCTGCAGCCACTGTGAATATCGCTATTTGACTCGTTAATAATAGGAGTCCTGATAATTGATTTTTCATATCTGTAGATTCGAGTTAAATTCTGTCACGCACACGATACGCATTAGAGTCTGAAAACTACCGGAAGAGTGAAGTAGCTGGCCACTTCCTTGCCGTTTACCTTGCCCGGAGTCCATTTCGGCATAGAGTTGATAAGTCTCACTACTTCCGCATCTATTTCCGGAGAGATACCTCTTATTATTTCGGGGTGTGTGACTGTTCCATCGGCTTCTATTACGAACCTTACAATCACGCGTCCCTGGATACCCGCTTTTTCAGCCTCCTGCGGATACACGACGTTATTGCTGAGCCATTTCATCAAGGCTTCCATCCCCTCAGGAAATTCCGCCGGATCTTCCACTGCGATGAAGACTGCCCTTTCTTCTGGAGTCTCATCAGGAACTGTGGCAATAGCTTTAGTGGGGTTTGATCCTGATGTTTCAGCAATTGTTCTGAGGATTCCCGCTACGGAAGGAATGGCAGTGACGCCGATTCCGGCGCCTATTGCCGGAACAAGCGTGAGTACGAACAATCTGCGCTGCAATGATGTCTTTTTCTCATACATCATTGCTATTCGTTTTAGAAGCTTACTATGATTCAGGCTGTTTGCAAACGACTGGTAGCCATAGCCGGTTGCCTTCTGTAGGAGCATCATCTGATATTCCTTTCCGTCGACTCCCGTATTCATCACCATCTCGTCAACCTGATACTCATGCACGGCCTTCAGCTCTTCCCTCAGTCCCCATGCAGCCGGATTATACCATTGCAGGCAGATGGTGGAGTAGGCTATGACGAGATCGATCCAATGATGTCGGCGCAGATGGGCATACTCATGCAGGAGAATCATGTCACCGAATTCTTCGTAGTCTTTCCTGCTCATGACAATCGAACGTCCCCAACTGAACGGCGCGGTTCTGCAGGTGTCTTCGGCAAGGATGAGTTGGAATGTGCCATACTCTTTCCTTTCCCCGCGCTCGATTATTCTCCAGAGTGTGACCAGTCCGACGAGGAAATAGATGGCCGTGACTATGGCTCCGATTATGTAGATGCCCGACAGTATTTTCAGGATACTTTCTGAAGTCATGTTCAAGGTTGTCTTTGCATCAATCTTGGGAATTCCTCCCGTGACTTCTCCGATTTCAATGGTTCCTTGTCCCGCTTCTGGTTTAGTATTGTGAAACATTAAGTAAAGGATAATTATCGGCAGGATGATGGATACGGCGTATATAGAAAGGAGAGTCCATCTGTTGAGGGTATGCTGTCTTTCACCCGACATGCACAGGCGATATGCAAAATACCCGAATATGAGGAATATGGATGATATTAGTGAATAGGAGAGTATCATATGATTTAAGTGTGGTGTAAATGTTTAGAGTGCAATGGCTTTATTGTGAAAGGATACTGTTTATTTTCTGTTTCAATTCACCTGTTTCATACCCAACCCACAGATCCTTGATTGTGCCGTCGGGTGCGATGACCAGATAAGTGGGGTAGGTATGAGTTCCTAATCTTCCGAAAACGCCGTAGTTTTCTTTCCCTTCATTCCAGTTGTGGCCTATCACCGGTATTTTTTCTGATGCTTTACGCCATATGCTCTCTGTATCCATTGACATACTGACAATCTCAAGTGTCTCCGGATATTTTTCCTTAAGTTCATGTAGTTCGGGATACGCCCTAAGGCAGGGGGAGCATCCTGAATTCCAGAAATCCACCAGACACCATTTCCCCTGAAATTCTGATATTCTGTGTACGTTCCCGTCAAGGTCATGGAATTCAGTTTCGGGGAACTTGTCGTCGACCTTTATGGGAGATCCCGGATAAAGATAGCCGTATATTGCTTTTCCCTTCGGTGAGTTTTTTATAGAATCATCAAGATTAGCATACAGTGACTTCAAGTCTTCAGTATTGATTCTTATTCGGTCCGACATTTTGGCAAGATCCTTGGCTTTGTCAATCCATACCATACCTATAGGACGCGTCTTAAGGAGTTCCAGTTCCCGCTGGTGAATCAATCTACTAAGGGAATCAGTCTTCTGGTCGTAGACGTCATATTTGATTTTAAATTTATGGTAATCAATATTTAATGCTTGATATTCAATCCATTGGTCCTTGCTTTCATATACATACAGATCGGATTCCGCCTGTTCCGGAACACTGCTCTTAACAGGCCATGAAGACATGTACCGGTCAATGGCATCTATCTCCACTGTAGTCCCCGGAGTCAGGTATAGCTTGCGAATCAAGGTTGGAAATGCATGATAGTCAAATACGAGCGAGCCTACCGTCATATCTTCTCCGGTGGGTACCTCAAGCTTGAACTGACCGTTTGCAATTGTGTCCGTAATAATATAGTCATCCCCGGCCCCTCCTTCTATTCGTACAAATCTGACTATTACACCTTCCGGCAAGACCTCGCCATGTCCTCTAATTATCGCTACGCCATTGTTGGCATCATTCTTAGTTTCCTGAACGGGAGCCCATATCAAAGCGTCCTGTGCCGAAGCCTTGAACGTTGCCGCAAGCAGCATTAAGAAGATGAACCCTGATAAATTATTCTTCATGATCGTAGATTGTATTTAAGTGGCAATGCATAATTCATAATGCATAAGTAATTTTCTGTCTCGGCAGTTGGATGATGAAGCATGACCTATAGAAGTATCATCGGTGTTAATAGAGAGACTGCGTAATTCATCTGCAAAGCCAATCGGTTTAGTCGGTGCTGACTTTCTTATGCCATTGCAAGACGGTAGGCAATATACCCGAATCCAAGTATGATTGCCGATATTATGGTATATGAAAGTATCATGACGATATGGTTTTGGAGATTATTAGTGATCCTGTTGGGTATTATTGTTTTTCTTCTCGATGATATCCAGGATCTCCTTGACTTCATCAACGCTGATTTTCTCATCCTCTATGAGTGATGAGATCGCAACTTTGTAGGAGTTGCCAAAGAAATTGCGGATTACGTCTCCGAGTGATTTCGAGCGGAATTCGCTACGGTCGGCCACGGCCCGGAATCTATGACTTCCTCCAAGCACTTCATGATCAACATAGCCCTTCGACTCAAGTATGCGGATTGTTGTAGCGACAGTGTTGAAATGAGGTTTCGGATCAGGATAGAGATCTACCATCTCGCGTACGAACAATGGTCCTCGTTCCCACAGCATGTTCATCAGTGCTGTCTCCTTCTCAGTAAGAAGCTGTTTTTTCCTTCCTGCTTTCATATTCCGGGATTAAGGGGTTTAAAAGTTTAAATGTTTAATGTTTAAGAGTAATTGCTTAGGGCTTAAGGGATAGGCTCATTTTCTGTTTCCTTAGCAGGAGCCCCACACTAATATATCTTCTGCCGCAGCTGAGAATGCAGCTGTAAGAAGCATTGACAAAATAGGCCCTGATAATTGATCCTTCATGATCGTAGATTGTATTTGTTGATGTATGACTGAATTTACGGATGCAAAGTT